>JAUSQH010000526.1 GCA_030652895.1 Alphaproteobacteria bacterium | reverse complement strand
TGGAAGCCGCAGGCGGGTGGTTGTTTGCTAGTTGCGGGAATTGCATTAGGTTCGCTGAGACCCGTCTCGGGGGACAGACATTCCCGGCGGATAATTGAATATAATAAGGGAGTACGGGCGTACTATGATTGATTTTTCGTTGCCGCAGGAACTGATTGATCTCAAGGAACGCACCGAAACATTCATTCGTGACAAGATCATTCCCTATGAGAATGATCCGCGCCAGGGTGATCATGGGCCCACCGACGCCTTGCGGATCGAGCTCAACGCCCTTGCCAAGCAAGCGGGTCTGTTCGTCCCGCATGTCGGCCAGGAATATGGCGGTCTTGGCCTCGACCATCGCGGCAAGGCGATCGTGTTCGAGGCGGCGGGCTATTCACCGCTCGGGCCCACAGCGTTGCATATTTTCGCCCCGGACGAGGGCAACATGCATATGCTCGAAGTTATCGCCAGCAAGGCGCATAAGGAGCGCTGGCTGCGCCCGCTGGCGGCGGGGGATATTCGCTCCTCGTTCCTGATGACCGAACCTGATAATGGTGCGGGTTCTGACCCCAGTATGCTGGCCACTACGGCTGTGCGTGACGGCGACGAGTATGTGATCAACGGCCGCAAATGGCTGATTACCGGAGCGCGCGGTGCGGGGCTGGGTATTATCATGGCGCGCACCGGCGACACGGTGGAACATGGGCGTGGCGCCACCATGTTCCTGACCGGTATGGACCGGAAAGGCATCGAAATTATCCGCGATCTCGATACGCTTGACCGTGGTTTTACGGGCGGCCACAGCGAGGTAAACCTCAACAATGTGCGCATTCCCGCCGCCGATATTCTGGGCGAGGTCGATGAAGGGTACCGCTACGCGCAGGTGCGGCTCGGTCCGGCGCGGCTGACACATTGTATGCGCTGGCTCGGGGCGATGAACCGCTGCCACGACGTGGCGGTGGCGTATGCGGCCCGGCGCGAAGGGTTTGGCAAACTGATCGGCCATCATGAAGGGGTCGGCTTCCAGCTGGCCGATAATGAGATGGATATTCACACGGCGCGACTGGTCATCTGGCAGGCCGCCTGGGCGCTCGACAATGGATCGGACGGGCGGCAGGAAACCGCCATGGCAAAGGTGTTATGTTCCGAAGCTGCCGGCCGGGTCGTCGATCGCAGCCTTCAAGTGCTGGGCGGCATGGGCATCACCGGCGACACGGTCGTTTCGCGCATCTATCGTGACGTGCGTCCGTTCCGCATCTATGACGGTCCCTCAGAGGTGCATCGCTGGTCCATGGCCGAACGCATCATGCGCCAACAGCGCAAGAAAAACACATAGCAGGCCGCTGAAAAACCCGTCGCTTCAGCGATCTGTTCATGATCCTCTCGCGTTTTTGCGGGATTGATTGGATTGATCCTGGTGTGCGCGGTGTGTAGCGGGCACACCGGCGCGCGTCGCGGAGAGGACGTTTGGTGTATAGGATAACAAGCCCCACAACGACAAAAGAGAAAACCTATCCGGGCATTGAAATATCCGGACGTGCCGCTTTGTTGTTCACGCCAGAATGTTCACGAACCGCGCGATTATGGTATATCTGACCGAGCAGGCGAACCTTATTTGGCGCATTCCAGCCAAGCAGCCAGATATCTTTTATCCCTACGATGGGGGTTTTCAACATATCAGGTTGACGGATCATAAGCGCACCAGCCGTAGTTGCGCTAAGGGTGTCTTTGATATCCGGAGGCAGGCCACGCCATGTGGCAGTGCGCTTGTCGATCAAACTCTGCCAGCCAAATGTGTGAATCCAGCTTTTGAGAATTATTCTGTCAACCGGGTAATTACCCATATCGACAAACTGATGGTAAACACCCCGTTCCTCCATCCAGCTTATTGCTTTGTGGCAGGCGCGGCTATCCGCTGCCCCAAATACTCTTACCATTATGTATACTCAATTAATTAGTGACTTTATACATGACAGTCTTACATATATGGGGTGGGAGGACGTGTGATGGACGTCACAATTATGCTTAACCGCCTGTAACTAGTCGCGGGTAAGCCCGTTAACCCGCCACAAGGCCGCCATCGATAACCAGTTCCGATCCGGTCATATAGGCGGATTCGTCGGAGGCTAAAAATAGTACGCCATTGGCGATATCCAGGGGTTTTCCGGCCCGTTTTAGCGGCGCAGTCGCGGCGGCGAATGCGTTGGGGTCTATGGCGTTGGCGCGGTCTCCGCCAAACACATTTCCGGGAATTTTAGTCCAGATCGGCGTCTCGATCACGCCGGGATGCACCGTATTAACCCGGATATTGAAACCGGCGCGGGCGCATTCCATGGCGACCGCCTTGGCGTATAGCCGTACGCCGCCTTTGGTGGCGCAATAGCCCGAAAGCCCCGGCGAGCCCTGCAACCCCGCGATCGATGAGGTTATGATGATCGATCCGCCGCCGCTGTCGCGCATTAATGGAATGCCGTGCTTGCAGCCAAGAAACACCCCGTCCAGATTGACGGCGGTTTGCTTGCGCCAATCTTCCAGTGATTGTTCCCAGGTCATGCCGCCAAGCGCAATGCCCGCATTATTGAACAGGATATGCAGGCCGCCATAGGCTTTTTTGATTTCCGCCATCACTTCGATCCAGCGTTTTTCATCGGTAACGTCATGTTGCAATGACATGGCCATGCCGCCCGCCTTGTTGATCGCGTCCGCGACCGTCTTGGCGTCGGCGGCCACAATATCGCTCACGACCACTGTTGCGCCTTCTTGCGCCAGTAATTCAGCGCTGCCCTTGCCAATGCCAGATCCGCCGCCCGTCACCAGTGCAATTTTTCCTGAAACCCGTCCCATCACTTTTTCCCTTGTGCATTTGGTTTTTCAATACCGATCAAATCGGCAATGGCGCGCATATCCAGATGCGTTTCCATTATGTCCGCCAGGCGTGAGATTTCCGCCTCGCGCAGGGCAATATAATCGGGCGTTAACGGTAACGCCAGCCCAGCCCATCGCAACAACGCATCACAGGCCGGAGCCTGTTCAAACAACCCGTGCAGATAGGTGCCAAATATCTGATCATCCGTAGACCGTGCGCCATCCATACGCTCCGCCAGATTTACCGCCGGCGTCATCAGCGCCGGGCCGCTGGTGACGCCGGCATGAATTTCATAGCCAGTGACGGGCGCTTCTTCGAGGGTGAGGCTGCCTTGTACGGTGCGTACTTGTTTGTGCGCCGCCAGTACGGTGGACATATCAAAATAGCCGAGCCCTTCACTGTCCCCCGCTGGGCCTTCAATGCCATGGGGATCGGCGACGTTTTTGCCCAGCATTTGAAACCCGCCGCAAATTCCGATCAATTTACCGCCATAACGAAGATGCCGCTGAATGAACGTGTCCCATCCCATGGCGCGCAACCAGGCCAGATCAGCGCGCACGGATTTCGATCCGGGCAGAATGATCAGGTCCGCCGCCGCCGGCGCCTCATTGGGTCCGCAAAAGTGAAAATCCACTTTCGGGTGCAGCCGCAGCGGATCAAAATCCGTATGATTGCTGATGCGCGGCAGCGCGGGCACTATTATGCGCACCGCATCGCCGTGTGCGGATACCGTTGCGGTGCGGGGTAACGCATCTTCGGCCTCCAGATGAAATCCCTGAATATAAGGAAGCACCCCCAGCACCGGTTTGCCAGTGCGGTTTTCCAGCCAGCGCAGGCCTGATTCCAGCAGCGCAATGTCGCCACGAAAGCGGTTGATGACAAAGCCTTTAACCCGCGCCTGTTCACTGCGGCTCAATAGCGCAAGCGTTCCAACCAGGTGCGCAAACACACCGCCCCGGTCAATATCTGCAATCAGGACAACCGGGCAGTCCACCGCTTCGGCAAAGCCCATATTGGCAA
>JAUSQH010000512.1 GCA_030652895.1 Alphaproteobacteria bacterium | reverse complement strand
CGTAGAGTTATCTCCTGACTAGAATGTCCCACTGCGCCGGCGCAGTGCAGCTAGCGCAACATACAATCAAACTGAACCATTTGGCACGGTCTGATCAAATAAAATTACTCAAGATTTCAAACTGATAGCGTAGGTTCCCCTGAAAATTGTCCGTTGGCGGGCCGACGCATTATCAGGTCGCATTTATGGCGCATTTAAGGCTAATTATCGGCCACACCCAAAGCAATATGTAGTCACGCCGAACCATATGGTTCAATATGTCCATATAAAAACAACCGATCTAATAATGTGTTAGAGCAGCTTTAAGAGAATATCGTGATCCCTGATGATGCAGCGCCAACGACAAAATGACTCCACTTAATCGCATGGCGCTGAAATGGAATAGTGTACCGCTTCGGCACAGCATTTATGCAATCCGGATATCCAGGGGCTAAATAGCCGGAGGACAATTGATTAAAGGACACCATGACGGACCGGGATCAGCCACCATATAGGCTAAAAATTCTCTTGTGGCACTGGGGGCGCCGGGGTGCCGGACCGCGCTACACGCTTGAACTTGCCCGGTCGCTTATGCGTCGGCAAGACGTTGACGTTTACCTGTCGGTGTCCAAAAGTAGTGAGTTGATAGACCAGTTTCGGGACCTGAAACTTCCCATGCTGGAAATAAAAACGTACACCGGTTTGTTTTCGGCTTTCCTCATGACACTGAACATCCTGTCTACCAGGCGGAAATTTTCCCGCTATTTACAGGATAATAGGATCAATGTCGTAAATTCGACCATGAGCCACCTATGGTCGCGTTTTGTGACGTCCACGGTACGGCGCAATGGCGCGGTGCTTTTGAACACTGTTCATGACGCGGTTCTTCATCCGGGTGAAAATGGCGGTATCAAAAGCTGGTTCTATCAGCCGTTTAAGGATGCAGACGGGTATATCGCGCTGACCAATTATGTAAGCCAGCAATTGAGCGATGTGCACCACATCGCCCCCGCGAAAGTGACGGTAATTCCTCTGGGTCCCTTGTTCGATCCCGTCACCCGGGTAAACGAGCCCCATGTCAGGACGGGCCCATTGCGCCTTTTATTCTTTGGCCGGATTTTACGCTACAAGGGCCTGGAGCGGCTGATCGAAGCTTACGGGATACTTCGCGCCGAGGGACAGAAAGTCAGTCTGCAGATTACCGGGGCAGGGGATATGAGCGATGTCATGACTGCGGTCAAGATGTTGCCGGATATTACTGTGAACAATAAATGGGTGCCCGAGGACAAAATGGACGGTGTTTTTACGCAGGCCGACGTGGTTGTGTTGCCCTATCTTGAGTCCAGCCAGTCAGGTGTTATTGCTTCTGCATTTGCCGCCGGCGTTCCGGCGATCGGAACGCCAATAGGTGGACTGCCGGAACAGATCACACATGGGGTGAACGGGCTGGTGGCGGCTGATACGAGCCCCGCAGCGCTGGCGTCAGAAATTCGAACGCTTGCACAGGATGAACGGTTACTGGCAGCTCTGAAAGAGGGCGCCCTTAACACGGCGCAGCAACATTTCTCCTGGGACAAAATCTCCACAGAAGTACTTGCCCTGTCCCGCTCGTGCTACGTGCCGGAACGTCCCCAGCGCGGCGGGTGAATAAATTATATAACGCTAGAAATTGAACACCAGATCGCCGCTGCTGTCGAGGGAACCGCTGAGCGGAGATGACGGCCCGCCCGCTGGCGGATTCGACGTCCTGGCAGCCGACAGCCGGATCAGGACATCAATGCAGTTAAGCGAAAGCAGGTGCGCATATGCGACGGGCAAAGCGCCGGTCTGGCGAAGTTCCAGAAAATCCTCGTTTGACAGGGCGTTCATTGCCGCTTCGTCGACACGGAATATTCCGTTCACTTTGTGCGGCCCTTCAGGTTGCTGCAGGGTAATATCCCACGGAACTATCAGATTGTGTTTGACCAAAACATTCACTGCGCGGATCGTCGCGGCGCGATTACGTTCCAGTTCGCCAACAAATTCTATGATCTTGCGCATGACCTCGGATGGGTCGCCGTCAACCTCAAACAGGGGCTGCCCATCGGTTTCAGATATCAGGCCTGAGTCCGCATCTGCGCATAGGATTGGCTCTCCGCCTTCCGCGGGAAGGCCTACGGAAAACGGATATTGACGAAAGATTGCGGGTACGTAACTGCCAAGCCATTTGCCCTCGGCAGAGACAAAAAGATTGCGTTCGGGCTGCAGGGACAGCAGTCCAATCAGCGTGTAAGACTCCCCATGGGGCGCAAAGGCAATCGGAAAATTGTGTACGGCGTGTGCGCATTCAACGCCAACCAGCGGCACTATCGCCTGATCTTTTGCGAATGCATAAGACGGGATAGGCAACAGACGCTTATGGCGGTGTGTTTCTTTAGATACGGGCTGTGGGTTTTTCAGCATCTCTACCTTGTGTTTCAGCTAAAATGGGCGCTCGTTCATTGATAGCGCAATTTCAACGCAGCCTGAACCAAAAATTGGGTAGTGGCGTGGTTCGGTCTGGTTTCCCCGATCAGGCAATTGCGAGCGCTTTTAAGCATGGCAATTGAGTCTGGGCGAAGTTGTTTGCCTGGACAGTCAGTTCGTCGAGATTTTCCTGGGGAGTTTCCAGCGTTTTGCCATCCTTCAGAATCCTCTGTCCCTGCGAAGCAAGAATTTGCCAGGTAGTGGCGGCCCATTCCGCCGGGGCTTTCTTGCCCAGGGATTTGGCTTTCAGGAACATCTGATTGAACCGCGCAATCTGAATGCCGCCCCCCGTAACCGGGCTGGCCAGATACGTAACATCGTTGCTGCTGCGCGATTTATCAATCAGATATGCGTTTAGCCGGTCGGTAAATGGTTTGGCCTTGCTAATTTGCCGGTCATCCTGTGCAGGATGCAAAAAGCCACTTCCAGACAGAATAATTGCCGCCTCGCGTAATTGGGCGATGTTGATATTTTTTTCCTTGACCAATTGTTCTACCTGGCCGAGCGTCTTTGGCTGATTATCGGCAAAGACGTCCAGTATTGGATCATAGATGGCTGCCGTCGGCTCGACTTCGCCCAGCGCCCCTTTGACCTTGAGGGATAGATTCTCGCGTGGAATGGCAAGCACGTAGCGTTGCCGGCGCAGGATATCCAGTAGCTCCAGCGACGTAAGTTTGCGCCCGCCCCTGACCCAATAGTCCCGGCGGAACTGCTGATTCACCATGAAATCCCGCACAGTTTCACGAAACAGTGTGTCGGGAATTTCGCGCAGGAATGTCAGTTGATCAGGCGTAAGGTTTACGGCGTCGATATGGTCCATATAATGCGCAGAACAGGCAAAACTCAATTTTGCCGGTTCAAGCCATTTGGCCATTTCCGCAACCGGCATGGGCCGCCAGTCGCGATTGAAATATTCATGCGCCAGATAATGCCGGTTCTGGTCCTTGATAGACTTCAGCCGCTCCGCCACCATCGGGTTCACGCGCGAATATTGGGGGTTAAGGGTGATCAATTTTTCCGCAAAACTGATGGCGCCGTCTATGCGGCCGACAATGCCTTGTCCGTGTGCGCCCATGATTGCCGCATGTTCGGTCAACAGATGCCGCATGGGGACCATCGGCGCCCAACCGGGCAGGGTATTATAGCTGATATAGACAACACCGCCGACGTTCAGCTTGCGGCGGATAAAATCCACGATAACAGCGCGATTTTCATCAGAGATCCAGCTCCAGATCCCATGCAGGCCGATACTGTCGAAACCCGGCAGATCGTCGCGGCGGCAAAACTCTTCAAATGACTGATCAAATAGCGAGACATTGGAGCCTGACGCACCCGCCACCAATTGCGCGAAACCCGCCTGTGCAGAATTGAAATCAGTTGCCCAGTAGGCGGTATCAGGTTGGCTGGCGGAATGTATGTTGACGGAAATCCCTTGTCCAAAGCCAAGCTCGCAGGCCGTCCGGCAGGGAGCTATGTCATATCCAGCGGCTAGCAAGGCAAGCTTCTCGCGCAGGGGGTTAAGTTCGCCGTAATAACCGTAGGTGTAGCCGACATCGGCCACATACCCGGATGTCCAGTCATTCATGTATCGGGAGCCTTCCGTGTAAATGAGGGGTGGCCGTAGGTTTACGTCCCTAAAAATGCGAGCTCGAATATATGCTTAAGGCGTTTACTATACATTTGTATATGACCATTTACATGCAATTTATGAAGCAGGAACAGCGCCCGATTGTGAGAGATCACGTGCTGGTGACACCTTGCTTGACATTGCCAGGGGGGCTGGCATACACAAGCCTTACGGGGGTGTAGCTCAGTTGGTTAGAGCGTCGGCCTGTCACGCCGAAGGTCGCGGGTTCGAGTCCCTTCACTCTCGCCATTGTT
>JAUSQH010000490.1 GCA_030652895.1 Alphaproteobacteria bacterium | reverse complement strand
ACCCCGCACTTGTTGCGGGGTCCGGGGTTCCAAACTCTGGCCTTAGCATGTGGCCCCTGGACCCCGGAATAAATCCGGGGTGACACCGAGGTTGTAGCATGGACCAACCTAAAATCATCCCGCTCTAGCGCAAGAGAGCTACGCTGAAGCGCCCGGTTTGATACGCCCTTTAACGCCCGCTTGGCAGTTCGTTGAACGGTACGGTTTTGTCGACGCGAATATCGCCCGGCAGGCCAAGCACCTGTTCAGCGATAATGTTGCGTAGAATTTCGTCGGTGCCGCCCGCAACGCGCATGGCGGGTGACGATATCCAGCCTTCCTGAAAGCCCGCACCTGCGGGCGAGAGCTTTGGATCGCGGATAATGCCGCCCATATCCATCAGTTCCATGGCAAAGGCTGGCAGGTCCTGACCATAGGCGGCGCCAACCGCCTTGGCGATGGAATTTTCCGGACCCGGCGTCTGGCCCTTGCTCATCGCCGTCAAGGACCGCAGGCGGGTATATTTCAGGCCTTGCGACTGCACATACCAGTCGGCGAGCTTTTCACGCACCGCGGCATTACGGATGGCGGGCGCGTCGCCAATTTCAACGTCGCGGGTCAGGTTCAGCATTTCGGTCAAGCCCGCGCCTCCGCCAAGCCCGCCAATGGCCATGCGTTCATTCATCAACACGGTCAGCGACGCCTTCCAGCCATCGCCTTCTTCCCCGACACGCATGGCATCAGGTATGCGCACATTGTCGAAATACACTTCGTTAAAGCTGCTGCCGCCGGAAATCTGCTTGATCTGCTTGACGGTTACGCCCGGGCTCTTCATATCAACCAGGAAGAAGCTCAGGCCTTTATGCTTTGGCTTTGTGGGGTCGGTGCGCGCGACCAGAATGCCCCAATCCGCCAGATGGGCGAACGAGGTCCATATTTTCTGCCCGTTGACGATCCATTCGCCGCCCTGTTTTTCCGCGCGGGTACGCACCCCCGCCAGATCGGAACCCGCACCTGGTTCGGAAAACAGCTGGCACCAGATTTCTTCACCGTTCAGAGCCGGGCCAATAAAGCGCTCACGTTGCGCGGGCGTGCCGTGCACGATCACGGCGGGCATGGCCATACCGATGCCAATAACGAAGGTCGCGCTGGACACATCAAAGCGCGCCTCTTCCTGGCCGTAAATGACGCTTTGCATCGACGTTCCGCCCATGCCGCCAAATTCCTTCGGCCAGGTGATCGCGGCATAACCCGCAGCGGCCTTGACCTTCTGCCACTGCTTGGCGCGCGCGACAGCCCCGGCATTTTCACCCATCAGGGAAAAGGGCGCGCTACCGGTCTGGCTGGGGGAGCGTTTGGTTGCGTTGGCCTCAAGCCAGCCAGATACCTTGACGCGAAATTCGGCTTCTTCGGGTGTGTCGTTGAAATCCATTGTGCCCTCTTGCTTCTTTCTGCGCGCCGCTAGAATACAGGCGCGAGTGGTTCATTATCTGACCGAGGTCACAAATATTTCTATTTTGTTCTTTTAGGTCAGATCGATTTCTTACATGATAACATCAAACTCCTGTCACCTAAGCTGTTTTTGACATCCCACTGCAATGTAGGGAGTTTGTATCGCGAAGCGAAATCGTTCTTTGCCTGATGTTTCCCATGATGGCTTTGAAGGGCATTCCGGTGTTCAACAAAAAAGGAACACCAGAACTGTAATGTCAGGACCTTGCCCCAATCTTTATGCGCAACCTCTATTTCGTGTTTTAGATGTAGCGGCTATACCCGCACAGCCTCGGTATGCGTTGCTTCCAGCGCAAAGGCTGCGGCCATCAGCGCCTTTGTATAATCCGTCTGCGGGTGATCGAATATTGTGTCCGCATCACCGTGTTCAACAACCCGGCCGGCCTGCATCACAATCACCTGGTTGGCCATGGCGCGCACCACTTTCAGATCGTGGCTGATGAACAGGTAGGCCAGCCCGTGGCGCGCCTGCAGATCGCGCAGCAGATCAACGATCTGCGCCTGCACCGTCATATCCAGCGCGCTGGTTGGTTCATCCAGCACCACGAGTCGCGGCTGCAACGCCATGGCGCGGGCAATGGCGATACGCTGGCGCTGACCACCGGAAAATTCATGCGGATACCGGTCCTGTGTGGCGGGGTCCAGCCCGACTTCGGTTAGCGCATTGGCCACAATGCGGCGCTGTTCCTGTGCGCTCAGGCGTGTTCCGTGCACCTGCAGCCCTTCGGCTATAATCTGCCCGACGGAAAGCCGCGGGCTCAGCGAACCGTACGGATCCTGAAACACGATCTGCATGTCCTTGCGCAGGGGGCGCATCTGCTGGCTGTTCAGGCCATCAATGGGTTTGCCGCCATATACAATAGAACCCTGAGACGCAATCAGCCGCAACAGCGCCAGGCCCAGCGTGGTTTTCCCGGAGCCGGATTCGCCCACGATACCCAGGGTTTCACCCGCGCGCACATGTAACGAAATACCGTCCACCGCCTTGATATAATGCTGTTCACGGCTGAACAGGCGGCGCTTGAGGGGGAACCATACTTTCACATCATCCGCCTGCAGAACAACCGGGGCATCCACCGCCACAGTATGCGGACGGCCCTTGGGTTCGGAGTCGATCAGGTGCCGGGTATAGTCTTCATGCGGCTGCGCAAACACCTGCTGCACGGGGCCTGCTTCAATTATTTTTCCCCCCAGCATGACGCATACATCATCCGCCATTTTGCGCACGATCCCCAGATCATGGGTGATCAGCAGCATGGCCATGCCCAGCTGTTTTTGCAGCCGCTGCAACAGCTCCAATATTTGCGCCTGTACGGTGACATCCAATGCGGTTGTCGGCTCATCGGCGATAAACAGGTCGGGCTCATTGGCCAGCGCCATGGCGATCATCACCCGCTGGCGTTCTCCGCCGGACAGCTCATGCGGATAGGCCGCCAGCCGCGCTTGCGCCTTGCGCAGGCCTACCAGATCCAATAACTCCAGCACACGGGTTTGCACCTGTGCCCCGCGATAGCCCTTGTGCAATTCCAGAATCTCGCCCACCTGGCGCAAGATGGGATGCAGCGGGTTAAGGCTGGTCATCGGTTCCTGAAACACCATGGAAATGCGGTTGCCGCGCACTTTGCGCAAAGCGGTTTCATCCGCGCCCATCAGTTCCTGTCCCGCAAAAGTGATGGAGCCCGATGGGTGGCTGGCCGCGGGATAGGGCAGCAGTTGCATAATGCTCAACGCCGTGACGGATTTACCCGATCCGGACTCGCCGACCAGCGCCAGGGTTCTGCCTTTTTCCAGTGTGAAGGACGCCCGGTCGAGCGCCAGAATATCGCGTCCTTCGGTCCGGAAGGCAACGGACAGATCGCGCACCTGCAACAGCGGTTCGCGGCTCATTTCGCGCCCAGCGCTTTGCGCGGATCAAAGGCGTCGCGCACCGCCTCGCCCACAAACACCAGCAGGCTGAGCATCACGGCAATGACCGAGAATGCGGTAATCCCCAGCCAGGGCGCCTGAATATTGTTTTTGCCCTGCGCCAGTAATTCGCCCAGGGATGGCGATCCGGGCGGCAGTCCAAAACCCAGAAAATCCAGTGACGTCAGCGTGGTGATCGAACCGTTGAGAATAAACGGCATGAAGGTCAGCGCCGCGACCATGGCGTTGGGCAGCATGTGCCGCCACATGATGGTGACGTTCTTCACCCCCAGCGCGCGGGCCGCGCGCACATATTCAAAATTGCGTGCGCGCAGAAATTCCGCACGCACCACCGGCACCAGCGCGATCCAGCTGAACGCCAGCATGATGCCCAGCAATATCCAGAAATTGGGTTCAATCACCGCCGCCAGAATGATCAGCAGATAAATAATAGGAACTGAAGTCCAGACCTCGATAAAACGCTGAAACCCCAAGTCAATCCAGCCGCCGAAATAGCCCTGTACCGCGCCTGCGATAACCCCAACTACAGAAGAAAACAAGGTCAGGGTCAATCCGAACAATACCGAAATCCGGAAGCCATAAATCAGCCGCGCCATCACATCGCGCGCCTGGTCATCCGTGCCCAGCCAATTATCGGCGGACGGCGGGGCAGGGGCGGGAACCGGCAAATCCAGATTTATGGTGTCATAGCTGTACCGGACCGGTGGCCACCAGATGCGGCCGTTCTTTGCGGCAACCAGGTCTTGCAGAAACGGATCGCGGTAATCGGCCTCGGTTTCGAAATCGCCGCCAAACTCGGTTTCGGTATAGGTGATAAAAGCAGGAAAATAATAGGCGCCATCAAAGCGCAACATCAGGGGTTTGTCGTTGGCGATCAGCTCCGCAAACAATGTGACAAAAAACAGCACCAGAAAAATCCAGGTCGACCAGTATCCGCGCCGGTTTGCCCTGAAATTTTCCCATCGTCTGCGGCCAATCGGCGACATGCTCATACCTCGCGGCTGGCGAAATCAATGCGCGGATCAACCCACGCATAGGTCAGATCGCTGATCAGTGAAATCACCAGGCCCATCAGCGAAAAAATATACAGGGTGCCAAACACCACCGGATAATCGCGGTTGATGATGGACTCGAACGACAGCAGCCCAAGCCCGTCCAGCGAGAAAATCGTCTCGATCAACAATGAGTTGGCGAAGAAAATCCCGATAAAGGCGCCAGGAAACCCGGAAATCACGATCAGCATGGCGTTGCGAAACACATGACCGTACAGCACCTGGCGTTCACTCAGCCCTTTGGCGCGCGCGGTGACCACATAATGTTTTTTGATTTCGTCCAGAAACGAGTTTTTGGTCAGCAATGTAGTGGTGGCGAAACCGCCGATCAGCATTGCGGTAATCGGCAGCGCCAGATGCCAGAAATAATCAACAATACGCATGGGCCAGGACAGCGCCTCCCAATTGTCCGACACAATGCCACGCAAGGGAAACAGATCCAGAAAACTGCCCCCCGCGAACAGGATTATCAACAGCACCGCAAATAAAAATCCGGGAATGGAATAGCCAATAATGATCACCGCGCTGGTCCACACGTCAAAGCGGCTGCCGTCTTTCACGGCTTTGCGCACACCCAGCGGAATCGAAATCAGATAAGCCAGCAGCGTGGTCCACAGGCCAAGGGAGATGGAGACCGGCATTTTCTCCTTGATCAGCGACAGCACACTGACATCGCGAAAATAGCTTTCCCCGAAGTCAAACCGCAAATAGCCCCACAGCATTTTCGCAAAACGTTCAGGGGCGGGCTTGTCGAAGCCAAATTGTATTTCCAGCTCCTTGATGAATTCCG
>JAUSQH010000484.1 GCA_030652895.1 Alphaproteobacteria bacterium | reverse complement strand
GGCGCTTCAGCCGCCGGGTCGTCTCAAAACCATCCATCCCAGGCATGACAGCATCCATCAGAATGATATCCGGGGTAACCTTTTCAATCGCGGCCGGGGCCCGACCCCCTTCGAAGCCAAAATGACATAATGAGATAGGTGACCGGCACACAACCGTTACAAGTCCATCCTTCGCCTGTGTCTGGCCCTAGGTTTTTGGCTTCCTCGCGTCGGGCCATGCACCGGCAAGCAGGGTGGTGGTTGAAATACCAATAGCCACCAGTTGCGCACCCGCACGTACTTCAATACGAGTAGAGGCTATGCCGCGCGAAATATGTTCCAGCCGGCAGGCGGAAACCATGGTTTTGGGCAGCGGCGGCTCCGCACAGAACCGTAATGTCAGATCGGGATTGGGAATGGGGATCGGCTTGCCGCCCAGCGCGCTGCCGACCGGCGGGCCAACAGAAATATCGGCCGCGATACAGGCGGCCTCGGCGCAGGTGCCCGGTTCGTCCCAATGCACTTTCACTTCGGTTGCATAGCCGCGATCATCATTGCCCACCAGACGGGGGTCGAAGGTGTCGATCAGCGGCACTTCCACCCCGCTGCCCGGTTTCGCCCATGGCTTGCCTGCATCATAGGACTTCCAGCCCGCTGGCGTGCCGGCAAAGCCCGCATGTTCAAAGGATTCCAGCGCCTCCAGATTAGCCAGGCTGACCGTCGCGCGGGTGCACAATTTCCCCCGAGAATCGAAGATGTCCACGCTGACGATCGACAAAGTGCGCCCTTCATGCAGCATGACGGGCACAACCCGCGCCGTACCTTCGGTCAACCCGCGGATGAAGCGCACATCCAGGCTGGCAGGAGCCCGGCCAGGAGAAAGCGATCGCGCGGCGCTAACGCAGGTTGCGCCGACCACTCCGCCGTTGGCGCCGCCGAACGCGCCATGCAGTTCGCGGCCCAGATCATAATGCCATTCGCCATTGCCAGCTGGTGTGCCGCGTAAAAATTCGAGTACTTTCATGTTCTACCGTCCCTTTCTAGTGTGCAATTTCTTATGCGCCCTTTATAACTGTTATAACAGATACAAACACGGAGAAGATAATGACGAGCGATAAAATTTCCCCAGATCTGGTTGGCCAGGACTTTGGCGAGACCACCCGTTCCTGGACCGACAATCAGACCATGCTGTACGCGGCGGGTGTGGGCGCCATGCCGGACAAGGAGCTGGATTTTCTGTATGAAGGGCGCGGGCCAAAGGTACTCCCGACCTATGCGGTGATCCCGGGAATGTGGGCCATGGGCTGCATCGGCAAATATATCAAAATGCCCATCGCGCGCATGTTGCACGGTGAACAGTCGGTGGAGCTGTTTCGTCCCCTGCCCGCCAATGCCGACATCACCATGAAGGGCCGCCTGAGCGAAATCTGGGACAAAGGACCCGGCAAGGCGGCGGTGTTCGGCGCGGAATGCATCGCATCCGACAAAGACGGCCCCCTGTTCAAAACCCATTCGGCCCTGTTCTTTATCGGCGGGGGCGGTTTTGGCGGTGAACGCGGCCCCTCGACGTCGCAGATGAATCTGCCGCCGGACCGCAAACCAGACCATGTGGTGGAGTATCAGACCCGCCCGGACCAGGGCGCGATATACCGGCTGTCAGGCGACCGGGTGGCGTTGCATATCGACCCGGAATTCGCGCGCAAGGCGGGTTACCCGGACGCTTTCATGCATGGGCTCTGCACCTATGGTTTTGTTGGACGGGCGATTTTGCACACATTATGCGGCGGCGATCCGGCCAATTTCAAAAGCATGACCGGACGCTTCGCCGATCAGGTGTTTTTCGGTGATACCGTGATTACCCGGATATGGCGCACCGCCCCCGGCGAGGCCATCGTTCAGGCGGTGACACAAAAAGGCAATGTGGTGTTGTCGCAGGCAGCCGCTACCTTCAAGGCGTGACATAATATAATGGACAAATTAAAAACCCCGGCTGATATCAGCCGGGGTTTTTAATTTTAATTATTCGCCTTCGACTTCAGCAGGCGGCGCTTCAATTTCATCCGCTGGCGCTCCATCCGCAGGTGCGGCTGCGTCGGCGGCGGGCGGTGCGGCTTCGTCGCCGGCCTTCTTGTCGTCACATGCCACCAGCAAAGGGGCTGCAACCATCAAGCCAGCAATAACAATCCATTGTTTTACCTGCATAAGTATCCACTCCATTGGTGCCATTCAAAGTATCATGGGCGGTCTACGTCCCGTGATTCGGGGCATACTGTACTACGTCCGGCCAAGTCTCAAGCCGAAAGAATATAAAACATATTCCGTAAACGCGATATCGGGTTATCGCCCGACAGGATACAAACGAACTTAGCATGAAACCGGTCATACCCCCTCAAGAATCAACTTCACGCAGCCTGCCGCGCGGGGTGTTGATATTGGGATTCGTTTCCATGCTGATGGATATATCTTCAGAGATGATCCATGGCCTGCTGCCGGTCTATCTGGCGGTTGGCCTCGGCGCCAGCGCGCTGACCATCGGGATCATTGAAGGCGTCGCCGAGGGAACAGCCGCCATCGTCAAAATATTTTCCGGCGCATTGAGCGACTTTCTTGGCAAACGCAAACTGCTGGTCAGCATTGGCTATGGCTTGGCGGCTTTCACCAAGCCGATTTTTCCCCTGGCCAGTGCGATAGAGTGGATTATCGCTGCGCGGTTCATAGACCGCATTGGCAAGGGCATTCGCGGCGCGCCGCGCGACGCGTTAATTGCAGATATTACCCCGAAAAAGCAACATGGGGCCGCCTATGGCCTGCGCCAGTCCATGGATACCGTTGGCGCCTTCGCCGGCCCGTTGCTTGCAATTGCCTTGATGGCGCTGAGCGGCAATGATTTTGGGCTGGTTTTCTGGATTGCCGTTATTCCCGCGTTTGCTGCGTTTGCGCTGGTCAATGTCGGGGTGCAGGAACCGGTCCGGCCGCAGGCAGACGCGGAAAAACCGGTAACGGCGCCTATAAATTGGCGTGAACTTGGCAAATTTAGTGGCGCCTATTGGGCCATAGTGGCCGTAGGGTCAGCGCTGACCCTGGCGCGTTTCAGCGAAGCTTTCCTTATATTGCGGGGCCATGAACTGGGGCTGGCTCTGGGGTTGGCGCCACTGGTGCTGGTGGTGATGAACATCGTTTATTCCGCAAGCGCCTATCCAATCGGGCGTTTTTCCGATGGGCGGAATCGTCTGCATCTGATAGCTGCCGGTCTTGTCGTTTTGATCGCGGGCGATTTGCTGATGGCGTACAGCAATAATTTATGGATGCTGGCGCTTGGCGTCATTCTTTGGGGTCTGCATATGGGGTTTACCCAGGGCGTGCTGTCGGCGTTGATCGCCGACACCGCGCCACAGCACTTGCGCGGCACGGGATTTGGCCTGTTCAATTTCATCACCGGGATATTGATGCTCGCCGCCAGCGTCATTGCGGGCGCGTTGTGGCAGGGTTTTGGGTCGAGCGTCACCTTTTATGCCGGAGCCGCGTTCGCGACGATTTCGCTACTTGGGCTGGCGCTGCTGCGCGGTGTGAAGGCGTGAGCGACCTATCACGCACCACCACCGTTGCAGCCGGCCTGACGGCGCTGATGGGGGCGGTGATCTGCCTGTTTGCCATAACCCATAGCGGAGATGGTATGGCGTTCTTGCCAATGACCGTAACCGCGGGCCTTTCCGGCAGCCTCGCGCTTGCGATTATGGCCAGAATGCTAACCGGCGAAATTCCCCCGCTTAACGCAGTAGTGCGCGATGGCCTGGTGATTGGTCTGTTATGTATTTCTGCGAGTCCTGAAATGCAGGTATGGCAGGCCCCGGCGGCCTGGCATGAGTTTCTTATGCTTTCACCGGGTGGCGCAAGCACCGCCACCGGGCTGTATTTCGGTCTGGTGGTGTGGGGGCTGGCGCGCCGTGGCCAGCATCCGCCACCGGGCAGCGGCGCCGGATTTCTACTGATTCCGATTCTGTTCAATATGCTGCTGGGTCTTGGCGCCGCACCCCTGCTCGCCCAGATTGGCGGCGCGCTCATGCCTGACGGGGTAAGCCACGATTTACGGATCATGCTTGGCCGCACGGCGATGCTGTTTGTGTTTAACCTGATCGTATTTGTTGGCGTGGGTCTGCTGATGGACCGCCGCCTGACACGGGACTGGTGGCTATACGGATTGTTGATGCTGTGTGCGGCGCATGCGGCGTTCAGCCCCCTATTGGCGGATATGGTCTCCGGTCCCGCAATTTCGGCTTTACCATTGCCACTGCAAATCGTCGGCGTCGCCGTGGGTACGGGGCTGGCGCAAGCGGGACTATGGGCCGAAACTTTTCTGGTCACCGGCATTTTGATGGACGCATTGCACCGGCGGCGGCCCACTTTTTACGCGGCCCGGATTCATTGGCGGGGCGGCCTTGGCAAGGGCATGATGTATGGAGTGCTGTTCATGCTGCTGTTGCAGGCATATGGGCTGGCGATGCATTCACATGAGCTGCTGGCGCTGATTGCCGCCTATCCTGGCGCCGCGTCTGCGCTGGGCGGGGCGCTTTTGTTCTGTCTGGCGCGCACCATCATCGAAAGTTTCGACCAAAGCCCGCCTTTCCTTTCGCGGCTGCTGGGAAATCTGCGCCAGCCGATGAACCATCTGCGCGGCATATTACTGGGAGCGGGGTTGGCCGGGGTAGTGTTACTGGGTTTGCAACACGCCGCCTCTGAAATCAGATTTGCATACGGACTGTCGGTGGGCGTACTGGTCTATGCGGGCAGCGACGTGATCCGCGACGCGTTTGCAGTACTGAACAAGCAGCGTCAACACCTGCAGTCGGTCCGTATCTATGCGCTGGGAGCCGGGCTTGGCGGTATCATAGGCGGCGCAATCGCCTGGTATTTGGACACCGCGCAGATCGCCATTATCGGACAGCGGCTTGAAGCCTATGCCACACTGAATTTCCCGGCCGCAGGTAAAGCCCAGGCGGAATATATCATCTATCCGCTGTTCAGCCGATGGGGACAGATGGACCTTGGCGTTTTGCAGGGCGGCGCGCGGCTGCTGTATAATGACAGCCTGTCCGGCGTCATCAACTGGGCCATTGCCGCGCCGCTGTTCAGCTTCAATCTGGTTATTCTGACCGCATTGTTCGAGCGCAGCCTTAACCCGCTGCGCAGCCTGTTCAGCATTGAAGGCATGACCGGCGTTGTCGAACAGACGGTGCGGGTTCTGCGCTGGGGCCTGTGGATGGCCCCGATCATTCAGACTTTCCTGCGCATGGCCCCGGATCCAAGCTGGTACAATCAGGATGGCGCGGTGCGTACGGCCGTCGCCACTATCGCAAACGGAGTGATGTCGCCGGAAACTTTCCGGCAGTGGAGCCTGGACGTGTTTCTGGGGCTGCTGGCCTATGAATGGTTGCGGGTTATCATCTGGTTCGATCATATGGGGCTGCGCGTCGCCAGCCTGGTCAACCTGTCTTTTGTTGGCGGCGACCGGTTCGATGAGTGGGCCGCACGCTTTGTCGGCCACCGGGCGCGCACCCGCAGCCTGCCGGAAGGCATTCGCCGTTTCGCCACCTGGGCGCCGCTTTTGATCCCGTTTTATATCCCGCGCGGACGCGATTGGGATTACGCCTGGGGTGGGGCCGAGCGCCTGGCGGCCACCGGCGGGGAAATATTACCCGCCGTGATGCTTGTGCTTGCAGGGTATAGCGTCGCCGCACTAGCCGCCATCGGCATTGGCACAGTGACCGCCCGTATTGCCGCACGCAGCAGACCACCCGCGCCGTCCGGTGGCACGCAGAAACATCCACCAAATGTCTTTACACTGAGCAATGGGATTTACGCGCTGGAAGGCGATTTCGGCGGGCGCAGCTATGCCCGCGCCTATAGCGCGGTTCGTAAAGGCAACGAGATTGATTTAACCCGCCGCCCGCAAGACGCACTGGACATCAAGGGCAAATTTTTCTATCTGCGCGAACTTGGCGGGGACGGGGCTCCGGTTGGACCATTATGGTCCCTGGGACGCCAGCCTGCCGGTGTCTGCGGCCCGGATTACGCTCTGGAACGGCCTGGCCCCACCTCGGCGCGGTGGATAAACAGTCACGGCGACATAAAGGCCGAGGCGCTTGTCGAGCTCGCGCCAGAGGCTCCCGTCGAGCATTGGCGCATCCGCCTGCACAATCATGGAACACAGCCGCGGATATTAATCCTGACCAGCTATCAGGAATGGGCGGTGAATATGCTGGATGGCTATAGCCGCCATGCCGATTATAACGCCATCCATGTTGGCACCACCTTCATGCGCAAACTTGGTGCAGTGATGGCCCGAAACCGTTTGCTGCATAACGGACATGCCAATCCACATAAAAAGAAAATGTCGCGCGAAGTGGCGTTCCATGCGGTGCACGTGGACACGGATCGGTTGGGGCCTGTCCAGTTGCTGGGCTATGAAGATTGCCGTCCGCATTTTATCGGCACGGGCACCCTTGGCGCACCGGATATTTTAAGCGGCGGGCAGCACCGGCCGATAGACGATGAAGGGCTGCTGTACAGTTTTGATCCTGCGGCCAGTTTGCAGTTGCGCATTGAAATCGCACCGGGTGGCACGATTGAAATTCCGTTTACGGATGGCTATGCCCGCGATGAATATGAGGCCGCCGCCCATATCAGCCGCGCGTCAGGCAAGCCATCGCCCGACAGCGCTGAAATTGACGCAGTGTTCGCCCGCAAGCGGCAATTAATACCACCCCATTCACGCCGCGAGGCCAAAGCCCTGCCCTTCCGCTTTTCTGGCGACGGCCGGGAATTGCATGTTGCCTGCGGCACGGCGCGGCCCATGGCCCATGTGCTGGCCAACC
>JAUSQH010000413.1 GCA_030652895.1 Alphaproteobacteria bacterium | reverse complement strand
CAGCGCCCGCAGGTGATCACGGCGATAGCCGCCGCCGGGAAGGCGTATGCGTTCGCGGGCGGCGAGTGCGAACTTGCGGAGCATCGCGGGCGTGATCGCCTGCTGGCTTGCGCTGTCGAGCATCGCTGATGCGCGTCCGGCGTCGGCCTTCGCCTGATCGCGCCCGCCCTTCAGAGTGGCGATGCGCTCTTTCAACGCCGGATCGTCGAGATCGGCGACGCCGCTCTCGATGGCGTCATAAAGCCGCTTGAGGCGCAGGTCTGTTTCGGTAGCGCGCTTGTTGAGTTCGGCGATATGTTCGCGTCTGCGCTGCGCGAAGGTTGAATTCCTTCATGATGCTGGCGGCGGGGGTTGCGGACGGAGAGCGCACCGCTTTCATCGACATAGATGAACTTCATGACGAGGCCCCCCCTTTAGCCGCGCGCAGGAAGGCGCTTAGCTGTTTGAGCTTTTCGAGAAGCTCATCGAACGTCACAATCTCGACGTCCTTGGAATTGCGCCGGAACAGCTCGAAGGATTTCTTCCGGTCGTCACCATCAGGCGTCTTGCCGATGACGAGGCAGCAGTGCACGGCATAGGACTCGATGTCGTAGAGCCGCGTGTTTTCCTTGAGCTGCGCGATCTGCTTCTGAAGCTGGTACTTCTGATCCAGCGCCTGGTTGATCGAGCCGGACAGATCAGCGGACGGCGTATGCACGCCCTCCCGAAACGGCGTCTTGTTCAGGATCGTCGTCTGCGGCGTCTTGATCTCAAAGATCGCCGTGTTGTTGGTCAGGCTGTTCTTGACCAGAAAATCGGTGATCTTCTCCCCATCTCCCGACAGCTTCCGTCCGCCGACCGATGCCTGATCCCGCACCTTGATGACGGGATACCCGAATGCCATGTTCAAAATGAACGGGTTCTCGTTGAAAAAGGCCTGCCAACGGTCCTCCTTGAGCTTCTTGTCGATCATCTCTTCATAGCGCTTGATCAGCAGTTCGAGGGTGACCAATTCGATGTTGCTCTGAAGCTTAGCGAGTTGTTCCGGTTTTGATACTGCTATGCTCCGAGTGTTCTTGGTAACAATGCTCAGAACAGCTTCCTGTTGAGCTTCGGCGAGGTCCTCTTCAGTGTCTCCACCCTCGGAAATAAGCCGCCCAATGGCTCCTTCCGGGACTGACAGCGGGCGCTGTTCTTTACCAACCCGAAATGCAAAAAAATTAAAAATAGCCGCATTCTTCACCAGCACGGCTGTTCGCCGCGCTCGATTTGTTATGCTGTTGCAATTTTTTCGTGCCCACTCGAAATCCTTTGTCGCAATATGAAAAATTTGATTATCAGCATCAATACCAGTTTGAGATGTTTCGGAGATCACGATCTCTGAGCAGTCAGAGAGTTCCTCGACTGCATGCACAATGAACCGGTAATCTTTTGCCAAGCCCAGGCCATAGTCATAATCCTTGATGAAGCCGGAGGGGAGCTCTTCAAGAAGCGCCATAACCTCGTCCGCCGTTGTGGGCGTCGTGAAGCCAAAGGCTGAATTCCAAAGGCTGTTATCGGCAAGCGTAATGCTCTTGATCTGGGCGTACTTTGGTTTCAGAAAGCCATCGCGGCCGCCGAGCGTGTTGGTCGGATAGATCGTGAAAAACCCATCCTGTCCATTGATGAGTAGCAACTTCACGCGATGCTCCGCCACCGTGGCAGGGTCTAGGCCTGACTGCTCCAACTTCTCCCGCGAAGGGACATAGAAGACCGCCACGCAATTTGGGAACTCCTCTTCTACGATGAGTTCGCCTTGTGGAGTGGCGGCTGAATTCATGAACGCACGGGCCATTAGCTTTTCTCCACCTTGACGCGCCATTCGCCCGTCAGCAGCTTCTGCATCAGGCCGCGCTTCCGGCCGGGGATGGAGACATCATGCTCGGCCTGCCGCACCGTCGAGACGCGCAGACAGAGGGCGGCGCACCGCGCATTACGGGCGGCAAAGACTGGCGGTCAGCGGCATTTGAAGGCAAACGAAAAGAGAAGGCGATTGTGTTTCTCGCCAGGGCGAAGCCCCTTGGCGTAGCCTGGTGCCTGCGCATCGTTATTCCTCCCTGCTTGCTCTTGGCGAAATCGCCAATCCGAGGAATACCAGCACCGCCTGATTGAGCCGCAGGATATCCTCGTCATCGAGCCTGCCGACACGCGCGCCAGCCCTGGATTTCGGGATGGTGGTGATCTTGTCCACCATCAGGCGGCAGGGCGAGCGAAGTCCATTGCGGTCATTCGGTTCCACTGGAAGCCGGAACAGTGGCGCCTCCGTTTCGTCTGTAGTGAAGGCGCAGACGGTGATCGAATCCGTGCCGTCAAAGCTGTCATCCTGCACGATGACGGCGGGGCGCGGCTCTCGCCAGGGCGAAGCCCCTTGGCGTAGCCTGGTGCCCGCATAGTCCTTGCCGCCAGCAATCGTCCAGATGTCGCCGCGCCTCATTCAATGTCCCAGTCCGGGCCCCAGTCCGAAATCGCGTCGATGAACGCCTGATCCTCGGCGGCATGGGCGCTTGCAGCAACGGCCAGTGACTGGCGATGCGCCTCAGCGCGGAAGGCGCGCGCCCGCACGTCAGGCACCCAGATCTGGATCGGGCGCAGACCCTGCGCACGCAGGCGCTCGCGATGTTCACGCACCTTCACGCGCGAAGGCTTGGGGCTTGATACAGAGGCCATGGTAATGTCTCCAGCAATAGTTACATGTAACGTAGCATGCGCTGGGGGCATTTACCAGAGTTTTTTTCATATGACAGGGCCGTGCCGAAAGAAATGGCAACGCGGAATACGCCAAACCTGACGGGATGACGCTGGCCACTCCCCCTACCGGACAAGAAAGATCAAAACCGGCTACGGTGCTGGAAAGATCATTGAAATCATTGGCCTTCTGCCTTGGAGCGGCTCGCGACCCGACCATCCGGCACGGAGAAAGACAAGCCATATCAATGGCTTGGATGGCGATCGGAGAGCCGCTTTTATCTTGCCATCCTATGGCCGCCCCGTAAGCGTCCGGTTCTGACACCTCTCTTTGGGGGTGCAATGCCGGTCCATATGGGGTTCTTTCGTGCATGGGAGAATCTCCGGTGGTATCGAAACATTTCCAGAACAAGGCGCGGCGTGCGTATTGGTCGGTGCATGTGGAAGCATGGCAGCGGAGCGGGCTGTCTCGGCGTCGGTATTGCCGCGTGAATGGTCTTGCCGATCACACTTTCAAGCGTTGGGTTGCCGTTCTCGTGGACGCAAAAGCCTTGCAAATCCAGCGCGAACTGGATGCTGAAGTGCGGCGGAAGCGGCGTGAGCGCAGGCGGAAAGGACCGTCGCATAACAAGCGCAGTCAGGCCGTTCAGGCGTTCTGGGCGATGCATATCGAAGCGATGATCTGGAGCGGATTGAGCATCCGGGAATATGCGGCCGGGCTCCATCTGTCGCCGTACAGCCTGCGCAAATGGCGTGACCGGATTGAGGATGGCGAGGCCGATCCTGACTGGCGGGCGCTGCTTCATCCGAGCGCCCGCCCGAAATTAAGCACTGGTGTTAGCAGCGCTGCTAAGGAGCCTGACGTCGAAAGCGGCTTGACAGACGCATCGGCAGCACCAAGCGCGAGCGATGAACATGTTGGCCGCCGCCGTTTCACCGACGAAGAAAAGCGCGCCATTGTAGAAGAGTCCGAGCTTCCCGGCAGTACCGCCGCCGAGGTCTGCCGCCGCCACGGGATCGTCACCAGCATGTTGTTCCGCTGGCGGGTCCAGCTCGGATATCGCAAAGAGAAGGTGAAGCTTGCGACTTTCCGAGCTTCTGCTGCAAGCAGCGCCGATGCGCTGGTGCTGCATGATCTGCTGCCGGCGCCTGATGGAATGGCGGCGTTGAACTACCTGGCGGACCGCGTCTTTGCGCCAGCCGGCGCTGATCCGGAGGCGGTGCGGCGGTATGTTGTGGA
>JAUSQH010000476.1 GCA_030652895.1 Alphaproteobacteria bacterium | reverse complement strand
GTGCTGGATGTGGGTTGCGGGGATGGGGAATTACTCCGTCTACTGAATGCTACCCGTGATGTGGATTGCCGCGGCATCGAGTTGAGCCAGAAGGGCGTGAACGCCGGGGTGGCGCAGGGCCTGTCCGTGGTGCAGGGCGATGCGGATACGGATCTGGTCAATTACCCGACCAATGGTTTTGATTATGTGATTTTGAGCCAGACCCTGCAGGCAACCCGAGCGCCGCAAAAAGTGGTGCGGGAAATGGCCCGCATCGGCAAGCGCGCAATTATTTCGTTCCCGAATTTCGGGCATTGGCGGGTGCGCCTGCATGTGATGTTTACCGGACAAATGCCGGTGACGCGAACCTTGCCATATCTGTGGTTTGAAACACCCAACATTCATTTGTGCGCGATTGACGATTTCGAGGATATGACCAAGCGCATGGGCATCACGATCGAACGCTTTATTGCGCTGGATCGGGAAGGCAAGGTTAGTCTGATTAATCAGTACCGGCCCATGGCCAATCTGCTGGCCGCGCAGGCGCTGTTCATGCTTCGCGCGGATTAATTCGCCGCGGGTTGTAACTGCCTGGTCACCAGTTGCCGGATGCGGGCGCGGGACTGCTCGGGGATGGGGGCGTAAATCTGCTTGCTGGCCTCCACCATCCATACGCCCGCAAAGCGTGGCCAGAGTAATTTCCCCACACGTTCCCAAACATCCGGATTGCGCAGCAGCATCGTGCGCCCCAAAGGCGGCATATACAGTGACGCCGACCATTGTTCGGGTGAAAACAGGCAGTCACGAAGCAGTTGCGTTAACTGGCTGCGCGAAAAGGGCCTGCCATGACCAAACGGCGTCGCTTCGCGCCGCGCCCACAAACCGATTCGGTTGGGCGCAATGATCAGCAATTTGCCCCCTGGCGCCAGCACCCGCCACAATTCACGCAAGGAGGGCCGGATTTGCTCGCTGGATTCTATTGAATGCATCAGCAGGATACGATCAATCGACGCGTCTGGCAGCGGTAATTGGGTCTCATCCATCAGGCCTGTCAGACTGGGACCCGAGTTTGGCCAACGCATAACCCCCTGGCTTGCAGGCATCATGGCGAGGGTTCGTGACGCCTCGCCCTGAAACAAGGGTAGGTAAGGGGTCGCGTAGCCGATGCCCAACAAGGACTGGCCGGTAAGGTCCGGCCAGATCTGACGGATTTTCTGGCTTATGGCGCGTTTGGACGCATCCCCGAGGGGGCTGCTGTAAAACGCGTGCAGGTCTATGACGTCCAGATGCATGGCCCTACTATAGTGTGACAGTGTTGTGTTAGAGTGAAAAATTATTCTGTTGGAGAGGAGGCCGTCATGCCGTTACAGATTCATCAGTTTGCGTGCCTGAACGATAATTACTCCTGGTTGGTGCACGAACCGGAGGCCAATGTCACAGCGGTCGTGGATACGCCGGAGGTTCCGGCCATCCTCAGCGCGCTGGATGAAACGGGCTGGAGCTTGACGCATATTCTCAATACCCACTGGCATCCGGATCATGCAGGCGGTAACGAGGAACTAAAGGCTAAAACCGGTTGTCAGATTATTGGCCCGCGCGCAGAAGCCAAACGCATCCCGGGGATTGAGCGCCAGGTCGGCGACGGTGACGAGGTAAAATTCGGCAACGCCACCGCAAAAGTTTTAGACGTGCCGGGGCATACTGCGGGCCATATCGCGTACTGGTTTGCGCAGGACAAGGTGGCGTTTGTCGGCGATACCCTGTTTGCGCTTGGATGTGGGCGGCTGTTCGAAGGCACAGCGCAGCAAATGTGGACGTCGCTGCAAAAATTGATGGTGCTGCCACCCGAAACAAAAGTCTATTGCGCCCATGAATATACCCAGTCCAATGCGCGTTTCGCGTTGAGTGTGGATCCCGATAATGCTGATCTGGTCGCCCGCGCAAAGGAAATTGACGCGATGCGCGCCAAGGGCATTCCCACGGTGCCAAGCAGTATCGGACTGGAGCTTGCGACCAATCCGTTTTTGCGGCCAACAAGTCCGAGCCTGCAGCGTACGTTAGATATGGTCGGCGCGGATGCGGTGAGCGTGTTTGCCGAAACCCGAAAGCGCAAGGATAATTTCTAGCGCGGTTCGGGAACTTCGCGCTCGGGTGGTTTAGGGGCGGGCAATTTGCCGCCCCAGCCATAAGCCACTTCGCGCATCATTTTTCCGCAGTAATCTGCCGAGCGTTCCGCGATCGGTTGCCCGCCCATGCGCTCGTAAAACTGGCAAGCCGGGATGTCCGCAAATACCCATAGCATGACGGCGCTATAGCCCGCGCGGCTCAGATTGGCGATGGCGGATTCCAGTAATTGCTGGCCAAGCCCCATCCCCTGACAGACCGGGCGGACATACAATTTAAAGATTTCGCCGCGAAAATTACCGTTTTCAATGCGGATTGGCTCTTTCGCCAGGCCGCCGCTGACAAAACCCATGGGGCCTAATTTATCGTCCTCGGCCATGAACACGCCTTGCGGCGAATGGACAAGCTCCATCTTCCAGAATTTCAGGCACGCGTCGTAATTGTGCGCCGCAATCGCCTCGGGTGGCAGAATAGCACTATAGGATTCCTGCCACGTATCCGCGTGAATGGCGGCGATGGCGGCGGCGTCGGCAGGGCGGGCGGCGCGGAGTTGGATCATGGTTGAAAGATCGCGCCGGTCAAGCGGAAACGGCGACGCCTTTGCCGGTCAGGAAATCGGCCAGTTCGCCATTTTCATACATTTCACGGATAATGTCGCAACCGCCCAAAAACTCGCCCTTTACGTAAAGTTGGGGAATTGTAGGCCAGCTCGAAAACTCCTTGATGCCATTGCGCACTTCCGCATTTTGCAACACATCCACGCTTTTGAACTCGATGCCCAGTTGCTGTAAAATCTGACAGACGGTCGAGGAAAAGCCGCATTGCGGAAATTGCGGCGAGCCTTTCATGAACAGCAGGACATCCGTGCTATCGACGGCATTTTTGATTTCATCATGGATCGTGATTTCGCTCATGGCATGGGTTCCCATAATATAAAGGTAATATGCACTTAATTAGCAGGTGCGACAAGTTCAAGGGTGCGGGGGCTTAGTCTGGCACGGAGGTTTGCAGCGCCAGGGCATGCAGAGCGTCCCCCATATTTCCTTTCAGGGCAGCATAGACCATTTGGTGCTGTTGCACCCGGGATTTTCCCTTGAAAGCGGCGGATTTGACATATGCGGCGTAATGATCGCCATCGCCGCGCAAATCCTCAATGCGCACTTCTGCCCCTGGCAGACCTTCTTTGATCAAGCGTTCTATTTCAGATGCCTGCATCGCCATTTTCAGCCCTCCATATAGTCAGGAAACCAGTTCTCGTGGGTGCCGCGAAGGCCGGTGACGGAATGCACGGATTTACCATCCAGCACTATCTCGCGCCCGCCAATCTTACCCAGTTTTGTCACCGGAACATTGTTTTTATGCGCCGCCGCCATCAACGCATCTACCTTTGCAGCGTTCACGCCCAGAACATAGCGCGCCTGATCTTCGCCGAACAGGAATGCGTGACGCAGACACGCGCCCTTGGGCAGGTCCAGGGCGCAGCCAAGATTTCCCGCCAGCGCCATTTCAGCGACCGCCACCAGCAGGCCACCATCGGAGATATCATGGGCGGAAGCAATATTTTCTGCCCTAATCTGTTCACGGACAAAATCACCGTTGCGGCGCTCAACAGCCAAATCCACGGGCGGCGGCGCGCCATCACGGCGCCCGGCTATTTCGTGGGCATATAATGACTGTCCCAGATGACCGTTTGTTTCACCGACAAGCAAAATCACATCATCGTCGCGCTTAAAGGCGATGGTCGCCATATGCTCGATATTGTCCAGCAGGCCAATGGCGCCGATGGCGGGCGTGGGCGGTATCGCTACACCGCTGGTTTCATTGTAGAGCGAGACGTTACCGGACACGATGGGCATGTCCAACGCAATGCAGGCTTCGCTGATTCCTTCGATGCAGCCGACAAACTGCCCCATGATTTCAGGACGTTCCGGATTGCCGAAATTCAGGCAGTCGGTCGCAGCCAGTGGTTTTGCGCCAACTGCGCACAGGTTGCGGAAGGCCTCGGCGATTGCCTGCTTGCCGCCTTCTTTGGGGGATGCTGCGCAATAGCGCGGTGTGACATCCGTCGTGGCGGCAATGCCTTTGCGGCTGTTATGTACGCGTATCACCGCGGCGTCGCCGCCCGGGCGCTGCACCGTGTCGCCCATGACCATATGATCATATTGTTCCCATATCCAGCGACGGCTGGCGAGATGCGGCCCGCCCATCAACCTGGCTAGGGTTGCGCCAATATCATCCGTATCCGGAACATCTGTTGCCGCCAGATAGGGTGCAGGTGGGGTGGGCGTCCATGGGCGTTGATACATGGGGGCCTGATCTGCCAACACATCCACCGGCAGGTCGGCCACCAGTTCGCCCTGGTGCCGGATAATGAAGCGTCCCGTATCCGTGGTTTCGCCGACGATTGCGAAATCAAGCTCCCAACGGTCGAAAATGGCGCGCGCGGCCTCGGTCCGATCGGGATGCAGCACCATCAGCATGCGTTCCTGGCTTTCCGACAGCATCATCTCATAGGCCGTCATACCGGCTTCGCGGCACGGAACCTTGTCGAGATCAAGAGTCAGGCCAAGCCCGCCCTTGGACGCCATCTCAACCGCCGAACAGGTCAACCCGGCGGCGCCCATGTCCTGAATGGCGATCACCGCATCGCCCGCCATCAGCTCCAGGCAGGCTTCCAGAAGCAATTTCTCCGTAAACGGATCACCGACCTGTACGGTCGGGCGTTTTTCTTCGGAGTTTTCATCGAACTCGGCGGAGGCCATGCTGGCCCCGTGAATGCCGTCGCGCCCGGTCTTCGATCCAACATAGACAACGGGATATCCAATGCCGCTGGCGGCGGAATAGAACACCTTGTCCGCATCGGCGATGCCGACACACATGGCATTGACCAGAATATTGCCGTTATAGCCGGGATCGAAATTTACCTCTCCGCCGACGGTGGGGACGCCGATGCAATTTCCGTAACCGCCAATGCCGGCAACCACGCCAGACACCAGATGCCGCGTTCTCGCGTATTCAGGTGCGCCGAAACGCAGCGCGTTAAGATTGGCGACAGGCCGCGCACCCATGGTGAACACGTCCCGCATGATCCCGCCGACGCCGGTTGCCGCCCCCTGATAGGGCTCTATAAAGCTGGGATGGTTATGGCTTTCCATTTTGAAAATCGCCACCTGACCATCGCCAATGTCAACGACGCCGGCATTCTCGCCGGGACCGCACACGACCTGCGGGCCAGTGGTGGGCATCGTACGCAGCCATACGCGCGAGCTTTTATACGAGCAATGCTCGTTCCACATGGCCGAAAAAATTCCCAGTTCGGTAATATTGGGTTCGCGGTTAAGCACGCGCAGGATATGCGCATATTCATCGGGCTTCAGGCCATGTGCGGCCACTATTTCCGGGGTGACATTTACGCGCATTGAAGTTGTTCCGCCAAAGCGTCAAACATCGCCCGGCCATCGCTGCCGCCAAGTTCCGGCGCGATCAGGCGTTCGGGATGCGGCATCATGCCCAGCACATTCCCGGCCTCGTTCAAAATTCCGGCAATGTTATTCAGCGACCCATTGGGGTTTGCAGCCGCATTGACCACGCCATCCGAGGTACAATAACGAAACGCCACACGGTTATTGGATTCCAGCCGGTCAAGCGTCGTTGGATCGGCGAAATAATTTCCGTCATGGTGCGAGATGGGAATGCGAATAATTTGGCCGTTCTGATATCGGCGTGTAAACAGAGTGCCGTTATTTTCAACTTTCAAGAACACGTCGCGGCAGATGAATTTGAGGCCCGCATTGCGCATCAACGCGCCGGGCAGCAACCCGGCTTCGGTCATGATCTGAAACCCATTGCAGAGGCCCAGCACCGGGGTTCCCGCATTGGCTCTGGCTACCACCGCACGCATGATGGGCGCGCGCGCCGCCATCGCGCCGGAACGCAAATAGTCCCCGTGCGAAAAGCCCCCAGGTAAGACGATCAGGTCGCATCGGGGCAATTCGGTGTTGCCATGCCAGACCATTTGCGGGGCGTTGCCGCTGCTTGCTTCAAGCGCAACAGCAACGTCGCGGTCGCAATTAGAACCTGGAAATACGATTACGCAGCTTTTCACGCTTCCAGCTCAACGGCATAATTTTCGATAACGGTATTGGCAAGCAACTGTGCACACATGGCGTCGAGCTTGGCGCGGGCCTGGGTGCTGTCACTGCCGGCCAGATCTATTTCGATATATTTGCCCTGGCGGACTTCTTCGACGCCATCAAAGCCCAGATGGGAGAGGGCGTTGGCGATGGCTTTGCCCTGCGGGTCGAGGACACCCTTTTTCAAGGTAATATGGATACGGGCCTTCATGTATGCTCACCGACAGCAGATTGCTAATTTACAACTTTTGGCACCACGTGGATGCGGCTTTCAAGATCCGGGGCAATGCCTAGCCGGCGTGCGACTTCCTGATAGGCCTCCGAGACGCCGCCCATGTCACGGCGAAAACGGTCCTTGTCCAGTTTCTCACTTGTGGTCATATCCCACAGGCGGCACGAATCCGGACTGATTTCGTCGGCCAGCACTATGCGCATCATGTCGTTTTCATACATGCGGCCAAATTCAATTTTGAAATCAACCAGTTTGATGCCGACACCGGCAAACAGGCCGCTCATAAAATCGTTAATCCGCAAGGCGATGGCCATGATGTCATCAATTTCGTGCGGTGAAGCCCAGCCAAACGCGGTGACATGTTCTTCCGTCACCAGGGGGTCATTCAGGGCGTCGTTCTTGTAATAAAATTCGATAATAGAACGGGGCAGGGACGTTCCTTCTTCGATGCCTAACCGCGTGGCAATCGAACCCGCTGCAACATTGCGCACCACAACCTCTAGCGGAATTATTTCAACAGCACGAATAAGTTGCTCACGCATGTTCAAGCGGCGGATGAAATGGGTCGGTACGCCAATGGAGGCCAACTGCACCATGATGTGCTCGCAAATGCGGTTATTCAGGATGCCCTTGCCTACAATTGTAGTGTGTTTCTTGCCATTGTTGGCGGTGGCGTCATCCTTGAAGTACTGGATGAGCGTACCTGGCTCGGGGCCTTCATAAAGAATTTTGGCCTTGCCTTCATACACTTTTCTACGGCGGCTCATAATAGTCCTTGAGGATGCCCCCGGGAGGAATCCCAGGGTGGGTGTAAAGTCGGAACCTAAACCAAAGCGCTTCTTCGCACAATGCGGATAACGTCCTATATATATAGGTGATCACCTTAATGCGCGGTAGGGATTCAATTGCCCCTTAGCGTTCGCCACGTTAAAGCTTAGCCATATTGTTGATTCAAGAGGAGCCAGACGACAGCCATGAGCACATTTGATGAACGCGAAAAGGGATTTGAACGCAAATTTGTCCATGATTCCGAACTGGAATTTAAGGCAATGGCCCGGCGCAACAAGCTTCTAGGCCTGTGGGCGGCGGAAAAGTTGGGGTTGTCGGGGGCTGACGCCGACGCCTACGCCAAGGAAGTGGTGAAATCGGATTTTGAGGAGGCAGGCGATAATGACGTGCTGCGCAAGGTGAAGGGCGACCTGGACGCCAAGAATGCCGGTCTGTCGGAACATCAGATTCGCCGCGAAATGGACGAGTTACTGGCCAAAGCCCGTGAACAGGTTCAAAAAGGGGGCTGATCCCAGCCAGCCAGAGTAAATGCGATATGAGAGGGTTGCGGGTCGCGGTGATAGGTGCGACGGGGAATGTCGGTCGCGCGCTGGTTGCCGCCCTGGTGCGTGAAGGGGCGAATATTGTCGCCATTGCCCGCACACCGTCGCAATTGCAGAGGCTGGGCGGAGGTGTTCAATCTAGCCCTCTTGATCTCGGTAAAGAAAGCGGCGATTTGCATGCAGCCTTGCACGGGGCCGGGTGTGTCGTGAATGTGGCGCACGCGAAATACACCCGGACAATCATTGACGCTCTGCCGGACCCGTCGCTTCGATTGATCACCCTGGGATCGACGCGCAAATACACCCGATTTCCCGATCAGAAAGCAGCCGAGGTGCTGAACGCTGAGGCTGCCCATGCAGACGGCGTTAACGGACTTATTCTGCACCCGACAATGATATATGGCGGCGCGGACAATAATATCAGCCGCATTGTGCGCATCGTGCAATGGTCGCCCGTCGCGCCACTCCCACATTCGGGACGCGCATTGATGCAGCCCATTCACCGCGATGATGTGGTGCGCTGTCTGATGACGGCGATCACCCGGGATGTTGGCGCACAGCCATTGATACTCGCAGGCGCGGCGGCCGTGACATATGCCGATCTGGTACGGGCATGCGGGCGCGCTGTGGGACGGCGCGTGCGAATATTATCTGTTCCTATACAAGCCATGTTGGCGCTGGCGCAGGTGACTCGATTTATTCCAGGCATCCCGTCAATTACCGGGGACGAGGTGCGCCGCTTAGTTGAGGACAAGGCGTTTGATATTGGCCCTATGCGGGCGCGGCTGGGGGTGACGCCGTGCACCTTCGAGGAAGGGGTGGCACGCATGCTGGCGGCGGGTGAAATAGCGGGACGGCATGTTATTTAATTCCGAAGTTTTCATTCTGCTATTTTTGCCCCTGACGCTTGGCGTTTACTATGCCCTGTCGTCATGGGTTGGACTTCGTCTATGGGCGCTGGTTATCGCCTCGCTGATTTTTTACAGTTACTGGGACATCCGGTTTCTGCCAGTGCTGCTTGGCTCGACCCTTGGCAATTGGCTGATCGTACAGATTTTTATACGGCTGCGGCGACTGGACGGGTTGCTGCTGGCGGGGGTACTGTTCAATGTTGGCGTCATCGCACTGTTCAAATATGCGGACTTTTTAACCGGCACTCTGGCGGCTGTTGGCGGCTGGACACATGAACCGATCGGCATCATTTTACCGCTCGGCATCAGCTTTTTCACATTTCAGCATATTTCCTATCTGATGGATTTGCGCCGCGCGACGGCCACGGGCGCAGACTTTGCCGTGCATGGTCTGCGTGACTACATTTTATTCGTAGCGTTTTTTCCGCATCTGATTTCGGGCCCGATTGTCCGTCATAACGAAATTATCAGCCAGTTTCATTTTGACCCGATGCGGCCAGGGCTGTCCGAGCGTCTGTCGCGTGGCGGCATTATGTTTCTGGTGGGGCTTTCGAAAAAAGTATTGATCGCTGACAGTGCCGCGCGCATGTGTTCGCCACTGTTCAATCGCGTACTTGAAGGTGGCACACTGAATCTGGGCGAAGCCTGGCTGGCGGCCCACGCCTATATGCTGCAGCTCTATTTCGATTTTTCCGGCTATACGGATATGGCCATTGGCATGGCGTTGATGTTCGGCTTTACCATTCCGTTCAATTTCGACCGCCCGCATATGGCCACGGCAATTCAGGATTTCTGGCGGCGCTGGCACATGACGCTGAGCCGGTTTCTACGCGACTATGTGTATATTCCGCTTGGGGGCAATCGTGGCGGGGTCTGGTATCAGGCCCGTAATATGTTTTTGACCATGCTGGTCGGCGGGTTGTGGCACGGGGCGAACTGGACCTATGTGGTCTGGGGGGCGATGCATGGGGGAGGGGTGGCGGTGAATATTCTGTGGCGGCGCGCCGGGTTTTCCATGCCGCCCCTTTTAGGCTGGTTTTTCATGACGGTGTTTATCGGGGCGACCTGGATATTATTCCGTACCGAGAGCTTTTCCGCCACCTGGTCGATATACGGATCAATGGTGGGAAATAACGGGATTGGCTGGGCCGCCATCGGAAGCGGCTTGAATTATCTGGTGCTGATTGCCGGAACCATGGCTGCCCTGAGCGGGCCCTCCAGCCAGTCCGCCATTTTGGAGCGGCTGCGTCCCTGGCGGCCGGCAGGGGCGTTGGCCGGGGGCGTTGCGGTACTGCTTATCTTGCTGATTGGCGGGGGGTTGCAAAGTGAATTCATCTACTTCCAGTTCTGAACCCGCCAGCCATCAAACCTGGACCCGGTTTGCCGGCTGGTTTTTCGGCGGAGGTCTTGGGCTGGGAATAATACTTTATCTGCTGATATTTATTATTGATCCATTCGACACACTGCCATTTTCACCGCCGCTTGATCGCGTGCCGATCGCGTCCAATGCGCGCTTTTCGTTCCCGGCATTGGCGCGCAAACCGGTATATGACAGCGCAGTAATAGGCACATCGACCAGCCGGCTACTGCGTCCCGCAACGCTGAATTCAGCGTTCGGTGGACATTTCGCCAATTTGGCAATGAACAGCGCCACCGCCTATGAACAGTTCCGGTTGGTGGAGGTTTTCGCACGCAATCATCGCGACATAAAAACGGTGATCGTGGGCATTGATCTGGTGTGGTGCAAAACTGGCGAAACGTTCGAGAAGTACACACCGCGCTCGTTTCCCGAATGGATGTATGACGCCAATCCGTACAACGATTTTCTGCATGTGTTTAATCTTTACACGATTGAACAGGCTGGCCGTCAGGCGGGCACGATGCTGGGTTTGCGGCGGGTGAAATATGGGCGCGATGGCTATACCAACTTCCTGCCTGACCCGGCAGCCTATGACCTTCAGAAGGTGCAGGCGTCCCTTGCAATCTCACGTAAAAACGGGATTGCGGAGGCCAAATCTGCCCCAGGGGCGGATCCAGAGACGCTGAATTTTCCCGCGTTGCCGATGTTGCGCGATATGCTGCGCACGTTGCCGCCGCAGGCGCGCAAGATATTATTTATCGCGCCCTATCATTTCGCGCGCCAGTCCGTACCGGGTAGCCAGACCGCCATGGAATGGGCCGAATGCAAAAAAAACATCGGCGCCATTGCCGCGCAATCACCCAACACAGTTGCTGCGGACTTTCTGATTGAGAGCCCGCTCACCACCCAGGACAGTAATTATTGGGATCCGGTGCATTATTCCGTCGCGGCTGCTGATATTCTGATGACAGATTTGTGGAAACTGGCGCAGGGGCACACCAGCGCCAATTTCAGGATACTTGCAAAGTGATCACAGCGTCGCCAGCGCCTGGTCGAGATCGGTGATAATATCCTGGACATCCTCAAGGCCGACCGACAGGCGCACTACGTCCGGCCCAGCGCCTGCTTTTATTGCGGCTTCGGGTTCAAGCTGGCGATGTGTCGTCGAAGCCGGGTGGATGATCAGGCTGCGGGTGTC
>JAUSQH010000470.1 GCA_030652895.1 Alphaproteobacteria bacterium | reverse complement strand
CATCGCTCATGGCGCAAAGTCCTCCGGTGGTTTTCATGAGTTTGCCAGTAACGCCGCGGCGAGGCAATCAGGATAGGCGCCCATCGCAGGTTTAAGACCGCTGACGGCGCGCCCGAAGACCGAAGAGATTTAGGTGCGCAGGTCACACCGCATCCGCCACGCCTATTTTGCGTGCGCGGGAAGGCTGCGTTTTTCCATATAATTGTGCTTTGTGCGCGGCAGGTGCGGCATGACTTCCTTGGCGAACAGTTCCAGGTTTTTCATGACCTTGAGATGCGGCATATCGCCAATCTGGAAAGCGCCCATGAAAATGCCGGTGCCTGCGCGCTCCATATTGCGCAGCAACCCGGCAACCCCCAGCAGAACGGGCGTCATGAACGCATGCACCTCACCCTCAAAAAAACAAGCAACCCGCCCGCCGGGAATGAACAGCCTGCAACAGCAGGCAATGTTCAACGGCTTCGTCCAGGAGTTTAACTTCGAGCGCCCGCACGAGGCGCTCAACATGAAGTGTCCTGCCGAAGTCTACACGCCAGCATCACGCGTATATAACGGCCTGCCGGAGCTGCACTACCCCTTTCATGACAGGCCCGTCCTTGTCACCGCCTGCGGAAGAATCTGCATCTACCGCAGAAAGATCAACATCAGCACAGCCCTTGCCGGGCAAAGTCTTGGTATCAAGGAAGTCGATGAAGGCATTTGGCTGGTAAGCTTTATGGATTATGGTCTGGGCTATATCGATCTGGAGCAACGTACCCTGCAACCAATAGACAACCCCTTTGGCCCGGGGGTGTCACCCATGTCTTAGGTACATTCTGTTACCTATGTGTCCGGGCCGGACCCCTGAATGATGGCTGGGGTGCCAGGATTCGAACCTGGGAATGGCGGCATCAAAAGCCGCTGCCTTACCACTTGGCGACACCCCAAAAAGCAGGCCCAGCCGCAAACGGCGAGGCCTTAACTGCGCCGCAACATAACGTCCCCGCCAGGCATGTGCAACGATAGAGGCGCGGCGCATTGCAAATAGGCATGGGAAATATGCGAGAGACTGCTATAGCCAGCACCGCCTTAAGCTAATCTCTCTGTAATCCCAAAGGATAAAAGCGTACATTGCGGGCCTGGCAGCGAGAGACGCCCGCTCGCCAGCGTCCTGCACCTACGTGATCAAGCGAATATTTTCCTCCTAATAGACAGGATGCTTCTGCGTGTGTTTTTCTGCAACTGCCAGTTTCGCTGCCGCAGGTATCAGCGCCGTCATTGGCATTGCAATTCAATATAAGAAGCCTGCACGCAGAGAAGCCCCGTTGGCCGCGTTTCCCTTGCTATTTGCGACTCAGCAGTCAATCGAGGGGTTATTGTGGGTGTTCCTGCCTAGCGTGACACAGAGCGCATCCATTGTTACTGTGCTGGCCATGCTGTATACGGTATTCGCCGAAATTCTATGGCCCATTATGACCCCCATCGCGGTGTTGATGGTCGAAACGGACCGCCCGCGGCGGCGCATAATGCGCGGACTTGCGTTAACGGGCCTGCTGGTTGCAGGCTATATGCTCTTTGCGATGCTGACTTCTCCGATTACTGCTGAAATATACCATCACAGTATTCGTTATTTTAACGATTTTCCGTACTTACTACCGTACCGTCTGGTTTACGTACTGGCAATCTGTGGACCATTGTTATTGTCATCACAGCGTACGATCCAGACGTTTGGCGCACTTGTTTTTCTCGGCTACTTGATGTCGCTTTATTTTTATATAGGCGTGCTGATTTCGGTATGGTGTTTTTTTGCTGCGGCAGCGAGCGGTGTCCTGTATTTCCATTTTCAACGCCCGCGCCCGGTTTGAGAGAGCAAATGCGGGTTTTACATATTATCACAGGTCTTGGAGCCGGCGGCGCAGAGAACATGCTGGACCGTTTGCTGACGCAATTGAACCCGGATCAGGTGTCAAACCATGTGATCGCGTTGAAGGAAGGCGGTCCAATGGCGGCGAGTATCGCCGCGCGCGGCATTCCAGTGGAGATCATGGGGCTTGACAGTTTCCTGCCGCGTACGCTGATGCCGTTGCGGCTGGCCCAGCGCATCCGGCGTATCGCCCCCGATGTGATCCAGACCTGGTTATATCATGCGGACCTGATCGGTGGAATTGCGGCGCGCCTGGCCTATCCCTTCGGGACCACTATTCCTATGGCCTGGGGCATACGTCAGTCGGTGGTGAACCCGGCGCTGCTCAAGCCTGCGACCTGGCGGGTCATACGTTCCGCCGCGATAGCTTCGCATTTTCTTCCGCAGACCATTGTGGTCAACGCCAATGCGTCAATCGCCAGCCATGCGGCCCTGGGCTATGACACAAGTAAATTCCTGCTGATCCCAAACGGCTTCGATTGTGACCGTTTCCGCCCTGATAATGACGCAAGAGCAAGAATGCGTCAGCGGCTTGAAATAGCGCCCGAGACGATACTGGTCGGAATGGCCGGGCGATATGATCCGCACAAGGATTACCCGGCATTTCTGGCTGCCGCCAAGGCGGTCAGCCTGCAACGCCCCGACATTGCCTTTGTCGCCTGTGGCGAAGGTGTTGAACGCGTAAACTCAAGTATGGCGCGCCTGCTCGCCGAATATGGCCCCTTGCCGCAACTGCATCTGCTGGGCCGCCAAAGTGATATGCCGCAGTTCTGGGCGGCCCTTGATGTTGCGGTTTCAGCTTCCGTGGGGGAGGGTTTTTCCAACTCGATTGGCGAGGCAATGTCTTGCGCGCTACCCTGTGTAGTCACAGATGTAGGCGATTCCGCACATGTTGTCGCCAATTATGGGTGCGTTGTGCCCCCTGGACAGCCTGAGGCCCTATCGCAAGCCATATTAGCGCTGACGGCAATGCCAGCAGAAAAACGCCGTGCTCTGGGACAACATGCCCGCATACGGATACAAAATAATTACTCTCTGGCGTCGGCTGCGGATTCGTTTCTGAATTTGTGGCAACGGATGCTGGCGTAAAATCCAGCGAAAATTTTATCAGGTAAACAGCATGACGATATTGGTGACAGGAGCGGCAGGCTTTATTGGTTCACATGTTTCACACGCCCTGCTGGCGCGCGGAGAACAGGTGGTTGGCGTCGATAATCTGAACGCATATTATAGCGTGCAATTAAAGCGCGACCGGCTGGCGCGCCTGACGCCGCAGCCTGGCTTTGATTTTCTTGAGCTTGATATATCAGACCGGGAGGCCTTCAACGCCGCGTTACAGGGGAAAAAAATCACCCGCGTCATCCATCTCGCAGCGCAGGCCGGCGTACGTTATTCCATCGAGCACCCCTTTGCCTATACCCAGGCGAATGTCACCGGGCATCTGGTCGTGCTGGAATTTTGCCGTCATCTGGCAGGCCTCAGGCACCTTGTCTACGCCTCGTCCAGTTCGGTTTATGGCGGCAATGAAAAGTTGCCATTTTCAGAAAGCGACCCGGTGGACAGGCCGATCTCACTTTATGCCGCCACAAAAAAAGCCGACGAACTGATGAGCCACACCTATTCGCATCTGTACCGGATGCCGCAGACCGGCCTTCGATTCTTTACCGTATACGGACCTTGGGGCAGGCCTGACATGGCGTTGTGGACATTTACCGGGGCCATTCTCGCTGGCAAGCCCATTCGGGTGTTCAATCACGGCGACATGAAGCGCGATTTCACATTTGTGGATGATATCGTTGCAGGCGTGCTTGCCTGTCTGGATAGTCCGCCAGCCGATGATGCCGGCAAGGCGCCGCACCGGATCTATAATATCGGCAATCACCGTTCAGAAAAACTTACCCATATGATTGAGGTGCTGGAAAAAGCGCTGGGCCGCAAAGCCGAAAAAATATTAGAGCCCATGCAGCCAGGCGACGTGGCGGAAACCTATGCCGATATTTCCGCCATTCAGCGCGACCACGGCTTCACCCCCACCACCAGCATAGAAACCGGCATTCCGCGCTTTGTCGAATGGTACAAAAACTATCACCGGATTAATGACTGAACAGCTAAAGCAGCTTTCCCATAAGTTGCTGTGCACGGGCGAAAGGCGATGCGCCAGTATCTTTTTCTATGTCCATGCTGACCCGGGCAAGCCCGCGCAGACCAAACTGTTCGCGCACCATTTCTTCAAGCCATTGCCGCGCCTGTCTGGCGCGGGTGCGTTCGCCTTCGCCGGTTTCCGCCAGCCAGTCGCGATGCCGGTCAATCTCGCCCGCCAGCAAATCGACACCGTCATTACGCGACGCGCTTAGCATAAGCACCGGCGCGAGCCATTCGTCTGGCCCAATTTCCGAAAGCCCCAGCGCGCCTTCCACATCCGCCCGGGCACGCCGCGCCGCCGCCGTCATATCCGCTTTTGTTACCACGGCGATATGCGGCACCTCCATGATGCCCGCCTTCATGAATTGCAGGCTGTCGCCGGAACCGGGCTGGATGCAGAAAATAACCGTGTCACTCACATTGGCAACATCGGTTTCCGACTGGCCGATGCCAACGGTTTCTATCAGCACCACATCATAGACTGCGCGCATCAGCACCATCGCGGGAAGTGTTAGCGCCGCCAATCCGCCCAGCCGGTCACGCGCCGCCATGGAGCGTACAAAGACGCCATTATCTTCGGGATCGGTCGAAAGCCGTGTGCGATCGCCCAGCAATGCCCCGCCGGTTTTGCGCGAAGTCGGATCAACCGCAATCACCCCGACGCTGCGCCCCTGTTGCCGCCAGGTCTTCAGCAGCGCATTGATCAGCGTCG
>JAUSQH010000468.1 GCA_030652895.1 Alphaproteobacteria bacterium | reverse complement strand
GACACCGACCTGATTATCGAGGTGGAGGAAGACCGCACCATCTATGGTGAAGAGGTGAAATTCGGCGGCGGCAAGGTGATCCGCGATGGTATGGGGCAATCGCAAATGACCCGTGCGCAGGGTGCGATGGATACGGTCATCACCAATGCTCTGATCATAGACCATTGGGGTATCATCAAGGCCGATGTGGGTATTCGTGACGGGCGCATTGCGGGTGTGGGCAAGGCGGGCAATCCCGATGTGCAGCCCGGTGTCACCCTGGTGATTGGTCCGGGAACGGAAATTATTGCGGGCGAAGGGCGCATCCTGACAGCGGGGGGCATCGATGTGCATATTCATTTTATCTGCCCGCAACTGGTGGATGACGCGCTGTATAGCGGTGTTACCACCCTGATGGGCGTCGGCACCGGTCCGGCCGAAGGCACCAACGCCACCACCTGCACCCCCGGCCCGTTTCATCTGGCGCGCATGCTGCAGGCCGCAGAAGCGCTCCCCATTAATATCGGCTATTTTGGCAAGGGCAACGCGACCCTTCCGGGCGCACTACATGAACAGGTTGCCGCTGGCGCGTGCGGGTTGAAGCTGCACGAAGACTGGGGCACCACACCCGCGGCCATAGACAATTGCCTGAGCGTTGCGGAAGAAACGGACGTTGCGGTCACCATTCATACCGATACGCTGAACGAATCCGGCTTTGTCGAAAACAGCGTTGCCGCCTTCAAGGGGCGCAACATTCACGCGTTTCATACCGAGGGCGCGGGCGGTGGCCATGCGCCCGACATTATCAAGGTGTGCGGCGTCGCCAATGTGATCCCATCATCGACAAATCCGACGCGCCCGTTCACGGTCAACACCATTGATGAGCATCTTGATATGCTGATGGTGTGCCATCATCTGGATCCGAACATCCCCGAAGACGTGGCGTTCGCCGAAAGCCGCATCCGGCGCGAAACAATCGCCGCCGAAGATATTCTGCACGATATGGGCGCGATAAGCATTCTGGCCTCCGACAGTCAGGCCATGGGCCGCATCGGCGAGGTGATCATCCGCACCTGGCAGACAGCAGACAAGATGCGCAAACAGCGCGGCCCCCTGCCGCAAGAAACCGGCAATAATGACAATTTCCGTGTACGGCGGTACATCGCGAAATACACCATCAATCCAGCGCTCGCGCATGGCATCGCCAGCTATGTGGGATCAATCGAGGCCGGAAAATTTGCCGATCTGGTATTGTGGAAACCGGCGTTTTTTGGCGTTAAACCTGATCTGGTGATGAAGGCCGGAACCATTACCGCCGCCTTGATGGGCGATCCCAACGCGTCCATCCCGACGCCACAACCGGTCTATACCCGCCCGATGTTTGGGGCATTCGGGCGGGCGCGCACCGCCAGCCGCTTCAGTTTTTTATCCCAGGCCGCCATGTCGAGCGGACTTGCAGGCCAGTTGGGATTACAAAGTGAAGTGCTGCCGGTAAAAAATATTCGCGGCATCGGAAAGGCGCAGATGATCCACAATAACGCCCTGCCGAAAATCGAGGTTGACCCGGAAACTTACGAGGTGCGCGCCGATGGTGAACTTCTGACTTGCGCGCCCGCCACCGTGTTGCCGATGGCGCAACGCTATTTCCTGTTTTGAACATGACTCTGCCGCGCGCCACACGGTTTTTTACGGCGGGTCACTGGCCCGCCAAGCAGGCTGTGGGCAGTGTGACGCTGGGTTTTGATGACCGGCACCGGCGGCGCGTCCGGTTGAGCCTTGACGATGGGCTGGGAGATTTCATGCTGGACCTCGCCCGCGCCGAACGTTTGGGAGATGGCGATGGTCTGCTGCTGGGCGATGGGCGTTATGTTTTGGTGCGTGCACAGGCCGAAGACGTGATGGATATTGTGGCCGCCCATCCCAGGGACGCAATCCGCATTGCCTGGCACCTGGGCAACCGGCATCTGCCGGTACAGGTGCTGGACGGCGGCGGCTTGCGGTTGCGTTACGATCATGTGATCGAACATATGGCCCATGATCTGGGCGGAAAAGTTGAGCGAAGGATGGATGTTTTTACGCCCGAACCCGGTGCTTATGAGGGGGCACATGCGCACGGCCATGACCATCAACACGGGCATTCCCATTCTCATGACGAATAATTCGTCATTGTACCGTTTGCTGGCGTGGCTGTCGCCGTCATTTCCGGTAGGGGCGTTCAGCTATTCCCATGGGCTTGAATATGCGGTTGAGACCGGATTGGTGCATACCCGCGATACTCTTGTTTCCTGGATCGCGACGCTGCTGCGCCATGGTTCGGGCCTTAGCGATGCGATGCTGTTTGTGGCCGCCTGGCGCGCGCTGGAGGCTGGGGACCAAATCCTGCTGGCGGAAATATTTGAACTGGCGGCGGCGATGCGGCCAACATCGGAGCTGGCGCTTGAAACACAGGCCCAGGGCGCGGCGTTTGCCCGTGCGATCCGCGACGCCTGGCCCCTTCCGGAAGGGGGTGCCGCCGTGCCGCAGGCGGGTGCACCCAGCTATCCGCTGATCGTTGCGCATTGCGCCCATGCGCATGGGATTGCCATGCATGATGCGCTGGAGTCTTATCTGCATGCATTCACCGCCAATCTGATATCGGCAGGGGTGCGCCTTATTCCGCTTGGCCAGACCGACGGGCAGATAGCGTTGCGGTTGCTGGAGGCAGAGGTTGCCGCCGCTGCTGATATGGCGCAAACATTGCCGCTGTCGGAAATCGGCAGCGCCACGCCCATGCTGGACTACTGCTCCGCACTTCACGAAACCCAATATACGAGGCTGTTCCGCTCATGACACATTCTGTTCACGGTCCAATTCGCATCGGCGTTGGCGGTCCTGTCGGTTCCGGCAAGACGGCGCTGATGGATGTGTTGTGCAAGAACATGCGCGATGATTATTCGATCGCGGCGATCACCAACGACATTTACACCAGGGAGGACGCGCAATTTCTCACCCGCTCGGGGGCGCTGCCGCCCGAACGCATTGACGGGGTGGAAACCGGCGGTTGCCCGCACACTGCGATCCGCGAAGACGCGTCGATCAATCTGGCGGCGGTGGACCGCATGAATGCGCGGTTTCCGGATCTGGATATTATTTTTATCGAAAGCGGCGGTGACAATCTGGCGGCCACTTTCTCGCCGGAACTGGCGGACCTCACACTCTATGTCATTGACGTGTCAGCGGGGGATAAAATTCCACGCAAGGGCGGGCCGGGCATTACACGCTCCGATCTGCTCATCATCAACAAGATAGATCTGGCCCCGATGGTTGGCGCGGACCTGGACGTGATGGCGCGCGATGCAAAAAAAATGCGCGGGGAACGGCCATTTGTTTTCACTAACCTGCGGGCTGGCGTCGGTCAGGACGCGGTAATTGCGTTTATCGAAGAACGTAGTGCGCTGTCATCAACTCAGGCACAGGAGCAATAAATGAACCACCTATACAAACTTGCTTTCGCGATATCTGTGATCTTTCCGGCAATCGTGCATGCGCATCCGGGCGATCATTCCGGCGTAGCTGACATGGTGGCCGTGGTGGTACATATGTTTACTCAACCGGACCATTTATTGCTGATCGGCGCGGCGCTAGCAGGGATATATCTATTCCGTAAAAGCCGCCGCCCCAAAGGACAGGATACGGGCAGTAAAGAGTTTTAGTCCGCCCTATCTAAATACAACAGTCTTGTTGCCATTCAGAAATACCCGCTGTTCCGCAAACCAGCGCACGGCGCGGGCCAGCACCAGGCTTTCCACGTCGCGCCCGGCGGCAGCCATCGCTTCGGCCGTATAGCTGTGATCGATTCGTTCGACCATCTGCTCGATAATCGGGCCTTCATCCAGATCCGGGGTAACGAAATGCGCTGTGGCGCCAATCAGCTTGACGCCGCGCTGATGCGCCTGCCGGTAGGGTTGGGCGCCCTTGAAGCTGGGCAGGAATGAATGGTGGATATTGATCGCCCTGCCATGCAGCTCGGTGCACAATTCCGGAGAAAAAATCTGCATATAGCGCGCCAGCACAACGAGATCCGCGTGGGTCTCCGCAATGATTTCGCGCAGGCGTCCTTCGGCTTCCGGCTTGTTATCTTTGCTTACCGGAATATGCAGAAATGGAATTTTATGCCATTGGGCCAGCGGCGCCAGATCCGTGTGATTGGAGACAATGGCGGGAATATGCACGGGCAGTGCGCCGGTGCGGTGGCGGTACAGCAGATCATTCAGGCAATGATCGGACTTTGACACGAGGATCAGCGCGGATGGCCTTTGTGCACAATCATGCAAGGCCCAACGCATGGCAAAACGCGTAGCGACGGGCTCAAACACGCGGGTAAACGCCGCCTGGTTAAATTCCGGATTGGCCGCATCAACGACGGTGCGCATAAAAAAAATGTCGGTGTCGCGATCTCCAAAATGATGTGAATCTGTAATGAACAAGTCACTATCCGCCAGAACTCCGGCGACGGCAGCGACTATGCCCACGCGGTCGGGACAGGAAATCGTCAGGATATAACTGGATATCGCGCTAGACATCCAGATTGGATACTTTCAAGGCATTGTCATAAATGAATTGACGCCGCGTTTCGACCACATCGCCCATTAGTTGTGAGAACAGATCGTCCGCCGTATCAAAATGATCGACCTTTACCTGCAACAGGGAACGTACCTGGGGGTCCAGAGTTGTTTCCCATAATTGTTCCGGGTTCATTTCACCCAGGCCTTT
>JAUSQH010000466.1 GCA_030652895.1 Alphaproteobacteria bacterium | reverse complement strand
ATGACGGACAACATGCGCTTTTCGCCGGATCGCATCGAGGTCAGACAAGGCGAAACCATCCGATTCGTGCACGTCAACTCGGGCAAGGTGATGCACGAGTTCGTCCTGGGAACCAAGAAGGAACTTGACGAGCACGCCGCGCTGATGAAGAAGTTCCCTAATATGGAACACGACGAGCCCTATATGGCGCACGTAGGACCTGGCAAGAAGGGCGAGATCGTTTGGAACTTCAACAAGGTCGGCGAGTTTGACTTCGCCTGCCTGCTACCAGGCCACTACGAAGCCGGTATGGTTGGCAAGATCAAGGTCGTTGCCAAATAGCCATCCCTATTCCCGAAACCTTCAACAAGGAGTTACATGATGAAAAGACACATCCAAACCGTGGCGCTGCTTCTTGCTGCTGCAGCGCTCTCTCTTTCCTTGCCTGCGATGGGTCAAATGACCATGGACCACAGCAAGATGGGCATGGCGGCCGCACCAGGCATGGCCGACGGCGAGGTTCGCAAGATCGACAAGGACAACAACAGGATCACGATCAGGCACGGCGAGATCAAGCACCTGGACATGCCACCGATGACCATGGTCTTCACCGCGAAGGACAAAGCCATGCTGGACAAGGTCAAGGTGGGGGAGAAAATTCAGTTCATCGCCATTCAAGAGGCCGGCAAGATGGTCGTCACCGACATTCAGCCGGGTAAGTGAGAGTTGCCTGGCTGACACTCTCAAATGGCTCTCATGCACGGATCGGTGGATTCAACCGATCCTTGCCTTTGTCGTATGGCCGGCTTGATGGCCCGCCGTCGGTGCCGATGACTGAAAACTCCAGAGCCGTCTTGTCCTTGACGAAAGCCAGCCGGTAGATGCCTGCGGTGGACCCGTTGAGCAGCCGAAAACGGTGGCTGCGCGGGTCGACGCTCAGGACCGCATTCCATTTGATGGGTTCGGGTCAAAGCATCGTGCTCAGTGCTTGATCCGGCTATGAGGGCATGCGCTGCGCCATCATGTCCATCATCATTTTCATCATTGTCATGTGCTGCATCATCATCTTGTGACGCTCGGCCATCTCCGGCGACATGCCCTTGGGGCCACCCATGCCGGACATGCCTCCCATGCCAGGCATATCCTTCATCACGCCCATACCGCCCTGCATCGCTTTCATGTGGTCGGCCATCAGCGCCTGCCGCTCGGCAGGGGTCTTGGCGTTCGTCATCTTGATGTGCATCTCGTGCATGGTCTTCATCTGCATATCCATCTTTGCCATATGCTGGGCTGTGCCCATGCCGGCGGCGGAAGCACTGCCCATCGGCATCACCGGGGCGGTGTTGCAGGCGGCCAGCAGGCCGGCGCTGCTGATGGCAAGGGCAAGTGCAATGTTTCGAGAATAGGTCATGACAATCTCCTGGGTGGGTTAAGAAAGGTGAACTGGAATATCAAAAAGTCTGGACTGAAATAATGTGGGTACGTGAATCATTTGCCGCTGCGCCTGACGATCCATACGACGAGTGCAACCACCGCGATGGCGAGCAGAATCGGCACCCACATACCGCCGTATCCACCCATCCAACCGCCCATCCAGCCGCCGCTCCATGCGCCCCCATGCATCATGCTTCCGTCGTTCGCCCATGAGGCGCCGGTGGCCAACATGGAAACCGTGGCAATAGCCAAAACAAGTATTGTCTTCATGAAACTTCTCCAGAAAAATGGGATAAAAAATCTGCGCTGGCATTGCGCCAATTACACCGTCCCATGGTCCATGGGTTCGGGTCCATCCAGCTGAGCGTGACTGAGGGTTCTACGCTGTCACGCCCAATCGGCAAGGGAGGCCGAGCTATAGCGCAAGGCGCGCGAAGCGAAGCTGGACTGGCAGCCCGGACACACGGGTTGCCAGACGCGCGATGCGGCGCAGTGTCGAAGAAGCAACCGTCACCGCGCTCCATTGCACCGCCGTGACCGGCGCCGGGCCAGGATCGGTGTGTTCCATGCGGGACAACGCCTTGGGTGCCAGACGGGAGCCATCGTCACTGGCGGTAAGACACGGCGCTTTGGGGGTGCCGGAGTCGTCGTGGTAGCCGGTAGCGGCTTGCGCATCACCAGCCAACCGGACGGGATCGAAGGTCGCTGGTGCGCCCGCAATGCCGCCGCTGTGGTGCGTTGGGGAGACCTCCAGCAGACAGGCATTTGCAACTCCTGCAGCCAGCGCAAACAACCACAGCAGCAGCACGCATGCGGTACTGAGCGTTGCACGGCGGGTCGCGAAGTGCTTCATGTCTACAGTTTGCGCAAAGGGAACGGGCCAGTCTGTGCGTTGCCGTACATGCAAGCCAGTTGATCACCGAAACACTGTCAACCCATGCAGGTCAGTTTGGACAGGCACACCCTATGGTGTAACAACAAACCCGACCCACAGCCTTCACGTGCCAGTTGGCTCACGCCACGCGATGAGCACCACCGTGCTGTCGTCGCCCTGGTGGTTCCGTTTGGCGTCCTGAGCCGCTTACCATTTGGCACCCGTTCTTCAAATTCCTTGCACGCTGGCGTAAACGTCGTGAAGCGATGGGCTCGTTAAGCACCATCGTGGGGGCCAGCGACACGTGCCTATCGAAGGTTATTTCGGTAGCTTCGCTTCATGAGCAAAGAATTGCCGATCACGGACAAAGAGCTGGCCGTCATTGCAATCACACCAATCATGGGGTGCAGCAGGCCGGCGGCAGCGATG
>JAUSQH010000452.1 GCA_030652895.1 Alphaproteobacteria bacterium | reverse complement strand
TGATGGGCATGGGTGAACCGCTGTATAATTTCGACAATGTCAAAGCGGCGTTACAGATCGTCATGGACAATGAAGGGCTGAGCCTGTCACGCCGCCGCATCACGCTGTCAACTGCGGGCGTCGTGCCCATGATGAAACGCTGTGGCGAAGAAATCGGAACCAATCTGGCGGTTTCCCTGCATGCGGTGCGCGATGAAATTCGTGATGAGATCGTGCCGCTGAACCGCAAATATCCAATCTCCGAATTGCTGGCTGCGTGCCGCGCCTATCCGGGCGCGTCCAACGCGCGGCGCATCACCTTTGAATATGTGATGCTGAAAGGCATTAATGACAGCCTGGCGGATGCGCGCGAACTGGTGCGCATCATTGCGGGCATTCCGGCGAAAATTAACCTGATCCCGTTCAATCCATGGCCCGGCGCGCCCTATGAATGCAGCGACTGGCCGCAGATCGAAAAATTCGCCGAAATCGTTAACCGCGCCGGTTACGCCAGCCCGGTGCGCACCCCACGCGGCCGCGACATCATGGCCGCCTGCGGCCAGCTGAAAAGCGCCAGCGAACGGGCACGCAAAGGCACTCAAAGCCAGTCAATCATTTAGGGCCGGGCTTCAGAAACGGCACCAGCATCGGCACCTTGCGGCTATATTCCCGGTAGCGGTCGCCGAATAGGCCAATCAGATCACGTTCTTCAAATTGCAACGCAAGCACGATGTATATCGTCGTCACCGCGGCGAACAGCAGATGGCCCCAGCTCATTTGCGGCGTCGCCCAAAAGGCGATGATGAAGCCCGTCATGATCGGGTGCCGCACCAGCGCGTAGAAACCGGGCGTTATCAGGTTCGGCTCAACGGACTGCAGATTTCGCAGATTCTGATAGACCTGCTGTAAGCCAAACAGTTCGAAATGCCCGATCATCAGGGTCGAGAGCAACACAACCCCCCAACCCAGAGCACAGATCGCCCACAGAATGGTGGCGCCAACGCCCTCAACGCTCCAGACCAGACCGGGGATGGGCTGCCACAGCCAGTACAGCAGTATCAGCGCCAGACTGGACAACAACACATAGGTGCTTCGCTCGATTGGTTCCGGGATTATTTTGGTCCACCATGCCTTGAACCCCGGGCGGGCCATAACGCTGTGCTGCACGGCGAACATCCCCATAAGCAGCATATTGATGATAATGGAACTCAACACTGGCCCCGGCGTCCCCGAGTCAATCCCCTTTGGAACGCCGAAATTGGTGACAAAGCCAATGGCGTAGAGAAACGAGATCAAAAAGACGAGGTAACTGAGTACGCCATAAACAACCGCGAGAATTCGTCCCATGAGTTCCCCCCCATAGTTGACGGGATTATTATTTTACCCGCTTTCCAGCAGGATAGAATTGATTTAACCCTCATGGCAATTACATATGCGCATGGCCAGCGCCGCCAGTTTTGCCTATAGTGCGCGCGAAAATTCAGTCTTATTGCAAACGGACCCCCAAGCCCATGTCTGACATCAAAAAAGTCGTGCTCGCCTATTCTGGCGGGCTGGATACATCAATCATCCTGAAATGGCTGCAG
>JAUSQH010000410.1 GCA_030652895.1 Alphaproteobacteria bacterium | reverse complement strand
GTGGGGGGCAGCAGGCTGCAAATTTTTTCGATATCCGGGATGAAGCCCATATCGAGCATGCGGTCGGCTTCGTCGATCACCAGAATTTCGACCCCGTGCAGCATCAGCTTGCCGCGCCCGAAATGATCCAGCAGTCGCCCCGGCGTCGCAATCAGCACATCGACGCCCCGGTCAATCAGTTTCGCCTGATCATTGAACGATACGCCGCCAATCAGCAGCGCCATGCTGAGCTTGTGGTATTTGCCGTAAGTTTCAAAATTCTCGCTGACCTGCATGGCAAGTTCGCGAGTCGGCTCCAGGATCAACGTACGCGGCATGCGCGCCTTGGCCCGGCCCTGCGCCAGCAAATCGATCATCGGAAGCGTGAAGCCGGCGGTTTTACCGGTGCCTGTTTGCGCGATACCGAGAATATCCCGGCCAGAAAGAATTTCGGGGATGGCTTCCGCCTGGATTGGCGTGGGCGTTGAATAGCCGGCGTCGCTAACGGCGCGCAGCAGGTCTGAACTCAGACCGAGATTAGAAAAGTCCATCTGTGGTTGGGACTACCTGCAATTGTTACTGACTAATGTTACCAATAGAGGCACTAGAGAAAATATTCGTGATATATCCGGGGCGAATCTTGCGGTACCCGCTAATCTAGGCTCTTTGCTGGTGACAATAGACAATAAGGCGTGTTTGTCAACAACGCCATGCGCCCGTCCGCCACTAATAGGCTTGGCCCCGAATCCGTCTTTTGGACGCAAACCGGAAATATAAGGTCGGAATCAGAAAGATAGTCAAAGCTGTAGACATTATTGTCCCGGCGATCAGGCTGACCGCCATGCCGGAAAACATCGGGTCGGCGTAAATTACCGCTGAGCCCAGCACAATTGCGGACGACGTCAGCATGATTGGCCGCAGCCGCACGGCCCCGGCTTGCAGCGCGGCCTCGCGTAAGGGCATGCCCAGGGCTTCGTTATCGCGGATAAAATCAATCACCAGCAGCGAACTGCGCACGACAATTCCCGCTAGCGCGACGATCCCGATCATTGACGCCATCGAGAACCAGGTGCCCGTGGCCCAGTGCGCCGGAAATACACCGACAAAGGCCGCGGGGATGGCCGCCATGGCAATCAGGGGGATGGCGAACGAGCGGTAATACGCCACCAGAAGAAGATAGACGAAGCCGACAGCGACAGTAAGCGAGCCGCTCATGTCGCGAAACGCGTCCAGGGTTAGACGCATTTCCCCATCCCAGAGCAAATGATAACCGGATATGGTGTTCACTTCGGCAGGAATGAGTGTCAAATTGCCAGTGCTTAACCTGGTGCCCCCAGGCAGTTCACGCCCGTCAAGCCTCTGGTCCAGATCCAGCACGGCGTAGACCGGCGAGGCGGTGTCTAATTCACCGCCCACAAAACTCACAAATTCATTGTTTTTGGTCAGGATCGGCCAGTCTTCCGTTACGGATACTGTGTGTGTGATTTCGGACAGGGCGATTCTGGCGCCATTGGCGTTTGGAACGGTAATGCGTTCCATCTGGTCCGGAGACATCGCATAGCGTTGCGGCGCCATCAGCCGGATGGCGACCGGGTTCTGTTCGTCCTCCAGATGGGCGCGGCCAATGACCACCCCGCCAAACAAGGCCTGCAGCGCCGTAGCGGCCGAGGCCGGGCTCACGCCGGAAAGCGCCGCCTTGTCACGGTCCACCATGACCTGATGGCGAAGCACATCGGCTGGAATGGTGTCGGTCACCTCGGCAATGTCGTAAACGCTTTCAAACTCCTTGCGCACCATGGCCGCGATCGCATGCAACTGGTATGGGTCAGGCCCGTAAATTTCAGCAAGCATCGTGCTGCGCGAGGGAGGCCCTGGGGGGTCTTCGACAAGCTGTACCGTGCTGCCTGGATACCGCGCCATAACGGGTTTAATCTGTTTCCTCAGACGGCGGACAATTTCGTTGGAGGAATCCTTTCGCGCTGACTTGTCCCGCAGATTCACCCTGATTTCCGCCAAATGCTGGCCGCGCCGGTTATTGTTGCCCCGCAACAGACCGCTAAAATCGGACACCCCTGGCATGCCAATATAGGTCTGGTAATCGGCGACGTGCGGATCCCCGCGCAACAGTTCCGTCAGTTCGCCCGCCATGCGCGCGGTAATTTCCACCGGCGTGTTCTCCGGCAGGCCCAGCGTGACGTTAAAGGTATTGGTGTCGTCCCTCGGCATCAGGCCGACGGTCATGGCCCAAAACGACAATGGCCCGCCGATCCCCTGCGGCCGGACGAATTGCCAGACGGGAAAGAAAAACGCGCCAACGGTCAACACCACCATCGCCGCGATTCCCCAGCGCTGATAGCGGCGCTGGTCCAGCAAGGGCGCCAGCAACCGGCGGTATATTACCTGCGCCCGGGGGCTTGTCTGGTGCGCCGCATCATCCCCATTCACCGTCATCGGCAGCCAACGATGCGCGGCCCAGGGGGCGACGATATAGGCCGCCAGCAGGGACGCTCCCATGGCCACCGGCACACTGAACACGATGGGATGAAAATAGTCGCCGTTCATGCCGGTCACAACGCTCAGGGACAGGAACACGGCGATGACTGTGAACGTTGCGAGGTTGGTCGGATTGCCGACCTCATTGGCGGCCTGAACGGTAAGTGCGCGCTTGTCGCCGTTGCCGGCTGCGTAGCGCCGGTTGATATTCTCCAGAACGACAATGGCGTCATCAACAAGCAGGCCCAACGCCAGGATCATTCCGAACAGCGTAATGCGATTTATGCTGATGCCAACCAGATAATCCGCTGCAAGGGTGAAAAACACGATCACGGGTACGTTTATGGTGACGATAACTGCTTCACGCCAGCCCAGGAAAAAAATCAGCACAAAGAAAACCGCTGCTATGGCGAACATCAGATGACTGAGCAAATTGTTCACGGACGCGTTGGCGCGCCGGCCATCGTCGCGGGTGATTTCCACCTGCACGTCTTGTGGAACAAACGCCGCCTGCATGGCGCTAATGCGGCTTCTGACGGATTTCGCCGCTTCAACCGCGTTGGCGCCTTTCTGCTTCGCGACCGCGATAATAACTGCGGGCATCTCCTGTGTCTTGCCGCTATCAAAATGCGGCGACGCCGGCCCGTAACCAAAGCGGCTGAACGATTCACGCTCTGTTGCAGGCCCGTCAATCACATCGGCTATGTCCTCAACCCGCACCGGGCGCCCCTGATGCAGCGTTATGATCAGGGATTTCAGATCCTCGGCGGATTTAAGCGGGCTGTTCAGAAAAACCGTTTCCAGCCTGTTGTTTTGCACCCATGCCCCGATGGGGGCAGCGACATTATTGGCGGAAATAACGTTGACGGCGTCCAGCGGTGACACGTCAAACGCCTGCAGGCGCTCGGGGTCTATCTCCAGACGGATTTCCCGGTCACGCCCGCCATGCACCTCGACGACGGATACATGGCGCAAACTGCGCAGTCTGTCAGCCATGCGGTCCGCCAGGCGTTTCAGAGCGTAATCGTCATACTTTTCCGACGCCAGCGTTACTGTCAGAAATGGCACGTCATCGACATCAACGGATTTGACGACCGGGTCGCTGGCTTCCTTTGGCAGCTGGCGGCGGTTGAGAAGTATGCGGTCATACAGCCGCACCAGCGATTGTTCCTTGTCCAGCCCGACTTCAAACTCCACCGAGACAAGAGCCAGCGAGTTGGAGGCTATCCCGTAAGTATGCTTTACCCCTTCAAGTTCATTCAGAACGCCCTCAAGCGGAGAGAGAACCAGATTGTGCATCTCGCGCGCCGACGCGCCCGGCATGGTGACGCGCACCTCCGCTGCGGGCACCTTGATCTGCGGATTTTCCTCTCGCGGCATGAAGAACAGGGCTAGCAGTCCGACTATGGCAGCGGTAAGCAGCAATAAAATGGTCAGTTTCGATGTGACAAACTGCTCCGCCAGCCAGCCAGCGATATTCACCGGGGGGTTAGTCACTTGCCATCACCCGTAACGGGTGTCACCGGCAAACCATCGCGCAGCGCATCGAGCCCGCTGACGGCTATGCGTTCGCCCCCCATAAGGCCTGATTGCACTTCGATCCAATCGCTGCTTTCCCGGCCCGTGTGAAGCCACCGGAAGCGGGCGATGTTTGCGTCGTCAATTTCAAAAACGCCGCGCAGTCCGCCGCGCACGACAATGGCGCCGGGCGGAACAACGTGGCTCTGGTCCTCGCCGGTCTGAAATGTTGCCCGGCCGAACATGCCGCTCAGCAGCCCGCTTTGCTCGTTGAACGCAATCTTGACCAGAAAGCGCCGGGTGACGGGATCTCCTGCCGGAACAACCCGCACCACAACGCCTTCCAGCGTTATGGAAAGTGAATCGATTCGAATGAATGCACGGTCGCCGATGCGAACATGCGCGACCAGTTTCTCCGGGATAAATGTCTCAAACAGCACGGCGCGGTCGGACACGATCACCAGCAACGGCTTGCCCGGCGTGGCAAGGCTGCCTGGTTCTGCGTGGCGCTCGACCACCACGCCATCGACCGGGCTGGTGATCCGGGTATAGCGTAACTGGGCGTGGGCGGTGTCGCGGGCCGCCGTGGCTTCCACTTTGCGGGATTGGGCCAGGCTGCGCCGCACCCTGGCCTTGCGAACAGTCTCCGTGGCGACAGCGCCGCTAGCCGCCAGCTCCTCGATACGGGCAAGATCGCGCGCCGCGTCCTCCATTTCGGTTTCTGCGGCTTTTAATGCGGCTTCGGCCTGTTTAATGGCGCCTTCAAGATCGCTCTGATCGATTTGCGCCAGTAGCGCGCCCGATTTTACCCGATCCCCCTCGCGTACCGTTATCTGCTGGATAAATCCAGTTGCCCGTGACGCGATATGGATGGTTTCATCGGAGACGACAGAACCCGGCGCTGCATAAAGACGTGGCAGCACAGTTAGCTGCACTACGTCCGTGTTGATGCTTACAGGTGTTGACGTCTCGCTTAGAACTTCTTGTTGCGCTTCGCCACAGGCTGCAAGACCAAGCCCACAAAAAAATACCGGCAAGAGTTTTAGAAAGTTCATTGCTTCGGGCCAGTGAGTACAAGTTGAACAAGCTGGTTCGCGAGAACATCCGGCCTGTCATGCGCCTTCATATATCCGGGTAGTGACCGGCGGATCGGCGCAAATCCATAATGTCCTAGAATGACTGCGATCATGGCGTTGGCTGTAAGATGCGGATCGCGCCCGGGCGCCAACGCTTTGAGAAGCGCTTCAAAACGGGTGAAGGTATCATGAAAGACCTGTGCGCTTAGCCGTTCCATCCGTTTGGCGCTGCCATCAAGCAATTCGCGATGCAGCAATCTTGAAAATACCTTGTCCTTTGCGACGATCTTCGTAAAAGCCAGCACAAACTCATGCAATGTATCGGCGCTGAATTGCCCGTTTGTGTCGAGGACCGAACGGAGCGCCTCGGTCCGGCTGCGATAAACATGCTCCAGGGTTGCGTCGTACAGCGCAACTTTATCGCTGAAATGGTGATAGAGCGCCGCCGGAGTCAGACCAGCGGCGTTTGCGATGTTGCGCATTGACACGGCTGCAAAACCAAGCTGGGCAAATAGCCCGGCTGTTAGCTCCAGTATCCGTGTTCTGGTATCACTTTGCGGTTGCGTCATGTCTAACCCTAACTAAACGTTCGTTCAGATAAGATTAAAATGTGTCCACGTCAATTCCATAAAAATACAAATGTTCTATAAACATCCGGGGCATGCGCTTGTTGTTGAATCGCTGCTTCCCATAGGCAACCGAGGGAAGTAACATCTAAAACAATAATAAATTCACATTGGCAGGGGAGTGAGTATGCTGGATATTTTCAGTCTGAAAGGCAAAGTGGCCATTGTCACAGGAGGTAATGGCGGTTTGGGCCTCGGCATCGCGCGTGGACTGGCCAATGCTGGCGCCGATGTGGCGATTGTCGGCCGTAACCAGGAAAAGCTTGATAGTGCTTATGAAAATCTGAAGGACATCGGTCCGAAGATTTTACGGGTGCAGGCGGACGTGTCCAAGGAAGATGACGTCAAACGCATGGTGAAGGAAACCGTGGATGCGTTGGGCAGGGTGGACATCCTGTTTAACAACGCCGCGGTCAGCTATGGCCGCGCCGCCGACAAGATGACGCTGGACGAGTGGAACATGTTCATCAGTATCAATCTGACTTCCGTATTTCTATGCAGCCAGGCGTGCTATCCGGAATTCATAAAAGTGGGGGGCGGTAAAATCATCAATATCGGCTCCATCATTACCCAGCAGATGGGCCATGCAAAACTGATTGCCTATGCCGCCGCAAAGGGGGGCATGGACCATATGACCCAAAGTCTTGCGGTTGCCTGGGGACCGGAGAACATACAGGTGAACTGCGTGATACCCGGGCTGGTGGACAGCGAGATGATGCCCTGCGAAGGGCCGAACAAACAGTCCAAGATCATCGACCATGTAGTGCAGAAATCGCCAGTGCGCCGTTACGGCATACCCGACGATTTTCAGGGCATCTCGGTCTTGCTGGCCAGCCCGGCGTCCAGCTTTATTACTGGCGCACTAATTGTTGCAGATGGTGGACTGTCATTGGCGGGGGTTTAGACGGGCTTTACAGTGTGGATCAATAAACCTTTGAATAACGAAGGGGAAGCACATGTTGGACGGTTTCGATCTTACCGGAAAAGTGGCGATTATCACCGGCGGCAATGGCGGATTGGGGCTTGGCATCGCGCGCGGAATGGCGAATGCTGGCGCCGCAGTAGCGATTGTTGGCCGCAACCAGGACAAGCTGGACGCGGCTTATGAAAATCTGAAAGGCATCTGCCCCGCGATTTTACGGGTGAATGCGGATGTCTCAAAGGAAGACGAAGTCAAGCGCATGGTGAAGGAAACGGTTGCCGGACTTGGGCGTGTGGACATTCTGTTTAACAATGCCGCTATCAGTTACGGACACAGCGCCGCAAAGATGCCGCTGGAAGAATGGAATAATTTTATTGCCATCGACCTTACCTCGGTATTCCTGTGCTGTCAGGCGGTCTATCCCGAAATGCTGAAAGTAGGTGGAGGCAAGATCGTCAATATAGGCTCGGCGATTACCAAACAAATGGGGCACCCAAAATTGATAGCCTATGCAGCATCCAAGGGCGGCATGGATCATATGACCCAGAGCCTCGCTGTCGCATGGGGCCCCGACAATATTCAGGTTAATTGCGTACTTCCAGGGCTGGTGGACAGCGAGATGATGCCGTGCGAAGGTCCCAATGTGCAATCGCGGGTGATTGATTATGCGATCAAGCGATCGCCGGTGCGCCGTTATGGCATTCCCGACGATTTTCAGGGCATTTCCATATTTCTGGCAAGCCCTTTGTCGAGTTTTATCACCGGAGCGCTGATCGTTGCCGATGGCGGCATGACCCTGGTTTAATGCCGCCGGCTACCGGACTCCATGCCGCCATCTGGCTGCGGATGCGACATATCGATAAGCAGCAAATTTATCGCGTCGGTAATTCCCTTGCTGCTTGTATGCGGCGCGGGAATACGGACCTGGCCGCTGGCGGCCTCATGCCTGCCGATGCAAAACACCGCCATGAACCGAACGTCCCCGCCGGCTTCTGAAGGGATTTCGCTCGCCTCTCTGCAGGCTTGTTCAGGCAGGGTTTGAAAATGCGGATAAGACACAAGAACAATGCGGAAATCGCGTCCTTCGCTTCCCAGCATGGTTTTAAATCTGTCATCCAATATAGCCGCGGCCGTATTGTGGGAAGCCGACGCTGCGCGATCTGAACCCGGCGCAGTGATCAGGCGCACCCCCTCCGCCCGGCCCGGCAAATGCACAGCTTTCGCAAGCTCCGCAGCCGTCATGCCGGTGGGTGGGGCGCCATGGATTTCAAGCGGCACGGCGCCATCACGCGCCGCATAACTGATCAGCGACGGGTGAAATATAGGGCGCTGATTAACATGGGTAATGACGTTCTGCTGTGCGCAGGCGCTCACAAGAAGAATCCCTGCGCCCGCAAATATTGTCAGCACATTGAGCCCAAAGAGGTTTTTCGTCATAAAGTTAGCTGTTTGCCGTTGTCGGGTCGATCATGCGCCTGATCTCAGTAATTTTGCTGGCCGGAAAGCCGCTTTTGTTTGCGTGCTCGTGGATGAGGGCTTCATCTTTCGCCAGATAGACACAAAAAGTTTTATCGGCTGCGACATAGGATTCCAGCCACTGAATGTCCGTCCCCAGTTCTGCCAGTGCCGTGTTCGAGGTTTTCGCCGCTTCTCGCAGCGCCTCACGCTCTGCGCTTCCTATCGCGGGCAAATCACGTTCAATGATAAATTTACGCACGGGACTCTCCCACCGATTGTTATCCGGCAGGCAGATTAGCCGGAAATATGCTGCTTAAGAAACTTAAATATCAAGGCCCGTTGCAAACGCCGCCCGCTCCTGGATGAACGCAAAGCGGAATTCGGCGCGGCGGCCCATTAACTGCTCAACCAGCGCGGCGGTTTCCAACTCGCCCGTCTGGTTCAAAACGACGCGAAGCAGGTTTCGCTTTTTGGGGGCCATGGTGGTTTCGCGCAATTGGGCTGGCATCATTTCGCCCAGCCCCTTGAAGCGGCCAATATCCACCTTGCCGCGGCCACTGAATTGCGTGGCCAGTAATTCATCCTTGTGGGCGTCATCGCGCGCATAGGCGTTTTTGGCGCCCTGGGTAAGGCGATAGAGTGGCGGCATGGCGAGATATAAACGCCCGTTTTTGATAAGATCGGGCATCTGCCGGTAGAAAAATGTGATCAGCAGCGAAGCTATGTGCGCGCCATCGACATCGGCGTCGGTCATGATGATGACCTTGCCATAGCGCAATTCGCTGTCACGGTATTTGTTCCCGGTCCCGCAGCCCAGGGCCAGTGAAATATCTGCGATTTCCTGATTTCCGGATAGTTTGTCGATAGAAGCACTGGCGACATTCAGAATTTTTCCACGCAGCGGTAAGATCGCCTGCGTGCGGCGGTCACGCGCCTGCTTGGCCGAACCACCCGCGCTATCGCCTTCCACCAGAAAGATTTCCGTTTCCTCGATGCGGTCGCTGGAACAGTCCGAAAGTTTTCCGGGCAGGCGCAATTTGCGTGTCGCAGTCTTGCGGCTGGTCTCACGCTCCTGGCGGCGGCGCAGCCGTTCCTCGGCACGCTCGATGCACCAATCCAGAAGCTTGTTAGCGGCGCTGGGCGCACCCGACAGCCAATGGTCAAAATGATCGCGCACCGCATTCTCGACCAACCGCGCCGCATCCGCCGAGGACAGCTTCTCCTTTGTCTGACCCTGAAATTCCGGATCACGGATAAACAAAGACAAGATGACACCGGCCGTTCCAGTTACGTCTTCGGCGGTAAGCAGGGCGGCTTTCTTGTTTCCGGTCAGTTCGCCATAGCCGCGTAGTGCACGATATAGCGCCGTCTTTAATCCGGCCTCATGTGTGCCGCCGGCGGGGGTCGGAATCGTATTGCAATAGGATTCCATGATCGGGTCGCCGTCACCGTACCAGGCAATGGCCCATTCCACCTTGCCGCGATCCTTGGGCAGTTTCTCGCTACCGGTGAAGCTGGTTGGGGTGATCAAAGCATAACCGCTGATTGAATCGGCAAGATAGTCAGACAGCCCGCCGGAAAAATGCAGCACTTCGCTTTCAGGCGTGTCGCCTGCGCCTTTCAGCAATTCAGGTGCACACTTCCAGCGGATTTCAACCCCTGCGAAAAGATAGGCTTTTGCACGCGCCATCTTATACAGACGCGCCGGTTTGAAATGCGCCTGCGCACCAAAAATTTGCCCGTCAGGCAAAAAATTAATGGTCGTGCCGCGCCGGTTATTTGCGGCGCCGGTCTGGCGCAGCTTTCCTGTGGGAGCGCCGCGGACATAGTCCTGTATATAATGCAGTTTATCGCGGGCAACTTCGACCGTAAGGCGTTCTGACAGCGCGTTCACCACGGATAGACCCACCCCATGCAGGCCACCCGACGTGGCATAGGCTTTGCCACCGAACTTGCCGCCGGAATGCAGCGTAGTGAGAATGACTTCCAGTGCCGATTTGGACTTGAACTTTGGGTGCGGATCAATTGGTATGCCGCGGCCATTATCATGGACTGTCAGGCTGCCATCCGGCTGCAGAGTCATTTCAATACGCGTTGCATGTCCGGCAACGGCCTCGTCCATAGCGTTATCGAGAATTTCTGCGGCCAGGTGATGCAGCGCATGCTCATCGGTGCCGCCAATATACATACCCGGGCGGCGGCGCACAGGCTCCAGGCCTTCCAGCACTTCGATATCTTGTGCGGTGTAGCTCTGATCAGTGCCGGTGGCGGTTTTCTTGAATAGATCGGCCATGTGAGTCCAAGGATTATCTAGCGCCGAATCGCGCTACAGTCCCTGTTTATCAGGTCTGAAGACGAATTCCGTCAAGATTACCGCCGGCGGTCTCGATCTGACCCAATGTATCAGCGGAGACCACCGCGTGTTTGAGATTGGCGCCCTCGAGTATTACGTTGGCCATGTTGGCGCCTTCAAAGTTGCAGCCGGTCATATCCGCCCCAGTAAAGTTACAGGTTCTAAAATCCGCGTGCGGGAATTGGCTTTTTTGCAAGCTGGTGGCGATACTTTTTTCCGGATTACTACCGGTTTTAACTGACGCAAAGGTTGCTCCGGAAAAATTGGCCTTGCGGCAGAATGCCCGCTTCAGAATTATGGCGCGCATATCAGCTTCGGAAACAATGGCCTCCTGGAGATTCGAGAATGACATATCCACCAGGCGTAATTTGCAGCGTACAAGCGTGGCTCTTGATAAATCACAATTTATAAGCCTTGCGCCTGACAGGTCTCGCCCGGTCAGGTCGATGTCAACCAGATCCGCGTTAAGTAGTTCCAGCCGCGCGCCTTTTTGGCCATATGAGGAGATCCAGCTTTCATGCTCAGCAAGCAGGGCAGACAAAAGTTTCGCGTTTGGCTTTTTGCGTTCGTTCAGGTTCCTCACGCCGGAATTTGCCCGAACAGCCTTACGATCAATTATGGCGCCAAGCATATCGGCATCCTGCAACAATGTATTATATAGCTTGGCTCCCTCCAATAGCGCGCCCTGCATAGACGTATCGGACAGATTTGCGCCAGCCAGATCTGCATTTTCAAGATTGGCGCCGTCCAGTAATGCCCCACGAAAATTTGCACCGGCAAGCATTGCGTTGCGCAATAGCACGTCACTCAAGTCGGCCTGCATCACAAGCCCATGCGTAAGTATGGCTCCCGACATATCGGCCTGGATAAAATTTGCGGCAATCAGCTCTGCGGGTTCAATAGATGCCGGATCAAAGGTAATTTCGCCGTTTTCTGAAACCCTTAAACGGGGTCCTTCACCCAGGTTGGCGCCACGCAGATTTGTGTGCGTCAATTTTGCTCCGTGTAGTGAACAGCCACGCATATCGGCCTGACTTAAATCCGCCCCCTCCAGATGCGCCAACCGTAATATGGCGGATGATAAATTAGCACAGGCAAGTTTTGCCCCAGGCAATGCGGCGTCAGAGAGATTGGCTCCGGAAAGATCGGCATAGGATAAATCGCGCCCACCCAAATCCATACTGGAAAGGTCATGGAATGCCAGATTGGCCCGTTTTCCGCCACGGCCATTTTGCGCTACATATTCCGCGTTGCTAGAGGCGACACTATCCAGAGTTCTCTGATTAATGCTGATAAGTTTATTGGGTGCAGGGTGATGGTTCACGCGCGAATGTCCCATGGCAAAATGCCAAGCGCGTCGCCTATCAAGCGTTCGTGGGGCAGTGTAAGAATAGCAGCGGTGCCGACGCCTACTTCACTTTGCAAAATCAGATCGCCGCCATGTAGCCGCGCCAATTTACGGGCTATCACTAGGCCGAGACCTGCGCCTTCCGTGGTTTGCGCCGCGTCTTCTTGGCCACGGTTGAAAGGTTGAAAAAGTTCCGCCAGACGGTGCGCCGTTATTCCTCTGCCGGTATCGCGCACAGTAACGCTTAAGTTGGAGCCCAAAGTAACCAGTATTTCGATGTTTTCATTGTCGGACGAATATTTAATGGCATTGGATAACAGATTAACAACTATCTGTTTGATCGCCCGGGTGTCAGCAAAGAGGGTAATACCGCTATCGCCCTTGATATGTACCCGTTGCGCTCTATCGTTTGCTCGCCCCCTTACCAGCCGCATTGCAGACTGTAATAATTCGTCCAGATTTACGGCTTCTTCCTGCAGGTGCTGCTATCCACTTTCAATGCGTGACAAATCAAGA
>JAUSQH010000445.1 GCA_030652895.1 Alphaproteobacteria bacterium | reverse complement strand
GGCGGCGAAGAAGTGCTGCGCCGCATTGGCAATCCGGAAGAAATCGCTGATGCCGTGTTCTGGCTGGCCAGCGACGAATCCAGCTATGTCAACGGCCATGCGCTGGTGGTGGATGGCGGCCGCACGGCGGGCCTGCCCTATCAGAAACAGACCGACTGGCTCAAGAAACCGCGCGAATTACGCCTGTACCGGCCGGAAGGGCGGTAAAGCGTATCGATTCAGCGTAAAATATGCCGAACCCTACTTGTATGCCCCGGGGGGTCCGGGGCATACACTGATGCATAGCCAACACCCCTCTTTATGGAAAGTGTAGAACAGATGAATTTCCAGGACCTGCAAGCGCAAATCGAAGCCGCATGGGAAGCCCGAGACGGCATTTCAGCACAAACCACAGGCGCACCCCGCGATGCGGTGACGACGGCGCTGGGGCTGCTGGATACGGGCAAGGCGCGGGTAGCCGAAAAGCATGGGCAGGACTGGGTAGTGCATCAGTGGCTCAAAAAAGCGGTGCTGCTGTCATTCCGGCTGAACGATATGAGCCTGATTGCCGGCGGGCCGGGCAAGGACACGTCCTGGTGGGACAAGGTGCCGTCGAAATTTGAGGGCTGGACCGCGGGACAGTTCGGGGATGCGGGATTTCGCGCGGTGCCAAACTGCATCGTGCGCCGTTCGGCCTTTATCGCCAAGGGGGTGGTCTTGATGCCCAGCTTCGTCAATCTGGGGGCCTATGTGGATGAAGGCACCATGATCGACACCTGGGCGACCGTGGGATCGTGCGCGCAGATCGGCAAGAACTGTCATATTTCCGGCGGCACCGGCATTGGCGGCGTGCTGGAACCGTTGCAGGCCAATCCGGTAATTATTGAGGATCACTGTTTCATCGGCGCGCGTTCGGAAGTGGCCGAAGGCGTGATCGTGCGCGAAGGTTCGGTTATCTCTATGGGCGTGTTTCTGGGGGCCAGCACCAAGATCGTCGACCGCGCCACCGGACAGATTTATCAGGGCGAAGTGCCAGCTTATTCGGTTGTCGTGCCGGGCATGCTGCCTGCGCCCGCAAGTTCCGATGGCCTTGCGCGTCCTGCCTTGTCCTGCGCCGTGATCATCAAACAGGTCGATGCGCGCACCCGCTCCAAAACCTCGATCAATGATCTGCTGCGGGATTAAGGCATTTTGCAATCGGATTGAGTCGCCTCATACTCTGTGTCACCCCGCACTTGTTGCGGGGTCCA
>JAUSQH010000444.1 GCA_030652895.1 Alphaproteobacteria bacterium | reverse complement strand
TGGACCCCGCAACAAGTGCGGGGTGACACTGAATTTGGGGTGATTCATTCTGAACAAAAAACAGTCTAGATACACACATGTTCCTAACCATATCGCAGATTATCAACATCAACTCAACCTAGCCATGCCAATTGAACTGTTGCGGCTTGCGGTTTGCCATCGCGGCGATTTTTACGTTCACGATCGCCGGGCCTTTGAACGCCATGGCCGCATCCAGAGCAGGGCCAAGTTCCGCTTCGTCGGTTACATAATAACCCGCGCCCCCAAAGGCCTCCGCGATGCGTTCATACCGCGCGTCATAGGAAAGCCCGTGCGGGGGTAACGGCCTTCCCGGCTTTTGATCGGGAACGCCGCCGCCAATGCCGCCATTATTGAGAATAATGACCTTGATCGGCATGCCATAGCGCGCGGCGGTCTCAAACTCCATCCCGGAAAACCCAAACGCGCTGTCGCCCTGCACGACGACAATCGGGCGGTCGGGATGTACGGCGGCGGCGGCGATGGCAAAGCCAAGCCCGATGCCCATGGTGCCATAGCTGCCCGCATCGAGGCGGGACCGCGGCTCGAAATTAGGCATCTGGGTACGGCCAATATCCATCGTGTTGGCGCCTTCGCCGACAATGATGGCGTTGCGCGGAATGCGCGCCGTAATGTCCCGGAACGCGCGGTAATAATTCACCGGCGAAGTGTTGTCGGCGATCATCGGCGCGACCGTTTCCTGATTGCCCTTGATTTTTGCGGCGATCGCCTGACGCCAGGATGTTTCCGCGGGGTAGAACCATTGCCGCGCCGTAAGACCCTGGTTCAGTTGCCCGACGATTGATTTGCCATCCCCAACAAGGGCTATTTCCGCCGCCTTGTTGTTGCCGATTTCCTCGGGACTAATATCCAGTTGCACGACCCGCACATCCTTGGCGTAACGCGGCGGCAGACCAAAATGCAAAATCCAGTTCAACCGTGCACCAAGCAGGAAAATCAGATCGGCTTCCTGCAGGGCATGCGAACGCGCGCCGCCAACAGATAGCGGATGATCGTCCGGCACGACGCCCTTGCCCATGGGAGTTGCCAGAAACGGCACCTGGGTGCGTTCGATCAATTGCCGCACTTCGTCTTCGGCGCGCGACCAGGCCATGCCCTTGCCGACAATAATCAGCGGCCGCTTGGCGCTTTGCAATGCGTCCAGCGCAGCGTCTATGCTTTCTTGCGGGGCCAGGCTGCGCGGCGGCTCTCCGACGGTTGCGGCGATGTGGACGTTGTCCTCTTCCACTTCCCCTGTAATCACGTCATCCGGCATATCCAGATAGGCCGCACCCGGCCGGCCAAACAGCGACGCGCGCACCGCCTGCTCGACATAAAACGGGATGCGCTCAACCTTTTCCACCGCATGCGCATACTTGCACAACGGGGACGCCAGCATGACCTGGCGTTCTTCCTGGAAGGCTCCCATGCCATTTTGTTCCACCGACGAAGCGCCGCCGATCAATATCATCGGCCAGCAGTTGGATTGCGCATTGGCCAGACCCGCCAGCCCATGCACCACGCCGGGACCCGACACCACGAGACAGGCCTGTGGCCGCCCGGTCATATAGCCTGCCGCCTGCGCCGCATAGCTAGCGGATTGTTCGTTGCGCATACCGATATAGGTTATGCCTTCACGCTGCGCGGCCACGGCGATCGGGATCACCGGAAACCCGACAATGCCAAACATATATTGTACGCCCTGCTGCTTCAGCGCACGAGCCATCAGTGTCGATCCACTAATCTTCGCCATCTCAATTTCCTCCTGCTATGACGCCGTCATTCATCAGTGCGGCGATTTCATCGTCTTTTAGCCCCAGTTCCTTCTGCAGCACCTGCGCCGTATGTTGTCCGGCCAGCGGAGCAGCGATTATCGGCACGTCGGAATCCGAAAGCCGGATGGGTGAGCGCATCATCATGATCTCACCTTTTTCAGGATGCGGCACTTTTTTGAAAAAGTCGCGCGCGATAAGGTGCGGATCGTTGAACATTTGCTGGGTGTCAAATGTCGCGCTTACCGGAACGCCGGCCTCGCCCAGAATCCGCATGACCTCACGATTGTCGCGCTCGGCCATCCACGCGCCAATAATTGCTTTCAGTTCCACTTCGTTTTTGAAGCGCTCCGCCGGATTGGCGTAGCGCGGATCGTCTTTCAGTTCCGGGTGGCCAATCGCATCGCACAGCGCATGCCACATGCGGGGCAGCACGATGAGTATCACCGCATAGTCGTTCGGCCCGCCCCCCTTGCAGCGGTATATGCCAGAGGGTGGAAAGCCGTCATGGTTCCGCCGCGGCGCGGGCGCGCTTTCGGGACCCCAATGCGTTGCCGTCATGGTGCGGATGAACATGGTCATCACTTCATGCATGGACAACTCGATCACCTGGCCCTTGCCCGTGCGCTGCTGTTGCACATAGGCGGCGACAATGCCCAGCGCCGCGGTTATCCCAGTACCGGTATCGGCGAATGACGCGCCGGGCGGCATGGGCGGTCCGTCCGCAGCCCCGGTCATGGAAAACACGCCGCTTGCGGCCTGGGCCAGGGGGTCAAAGCTTTTATATTCGCTATAGGGGCCGCTCAGACCATAGCCCTTGATGCGGGCATAAATCAGCTTTGGGTTAAGCGCCTGCAGGACTTCCGGTTCCAGCTTGAGATTCTCGACCACCCCTGGTCCCTGATTTTCTACAAACACATCAAACTGCGGGATCATGTCGAGAAGCAGCTGGCGGCCTTTTTTCGTTTTAAGATTGATCGCAATGCCGCGCTTGTTGGCGTTGTAATTGAGAAAATACTGGCTGTCCCCAGGCCCGACGCCGAGCACCTTGCGGGCGATTTCACCACCAGGAGGTTCGAGCTTCACCACATCAGCACCCAGCCAGGCGAGCAGCATGGAACAGCTTGGCCCGGCCTCCCACTGGGTGAAATCGAGTACACGCATGGATTCTAACGCAGGCATGGGCGTCTCCATTATTATTGTTGTTCAGGCCTGACCGGCCGGATACGCATGCGCAACTAACGCGCATAGTCTAGCACCCCAGCGGGCCACTGCGTCCAGCGGTTTATTTGCTACGCGATTACCAGCGTTAAAATCAGCACGACAGTGCATAATCGGCGGTATAGCGCCAGCGCAGTGGTGATATCGGCGGCGCGTAATTCCACCCGCCCCTTGCCAAAATAGGGATCTGGATGGGGTTCGCCGCCGCGCATGCCGGGTCCGCCCAGCCGCAACCCCAGCGCGCCCGCCATCGCAGCTTCCGGCCAGCCGGCATTGGGAGAGGCATGCTTTTGCGCGTCAAACCAGGCCACCTTCAGGGTGTCCAACGGGCTGGCAGGCGCGTAAAATACTGCAGCCAACGCATACAACAGCACCGTCAAGCGCGCGGGAATAAAGTTCAACACATCATCCATACGCGCCGATGCCCAGCCAAATTGCATATACCGCGCCGTTTTGTATCCTACCATGCTGTCGGCTGTGTTAACCGCCTTATAGATAGCAACGCCGGGCAGACCGGCCAGCAGATACCAGAACAGCGGGGCGACAAGACCATCCGACGTATTCTCGCTTAAGGATTCAATCGCTGCGCGGCAGACGTCTTTTTCATCCAGCTGGCTGGTATTGCGCCCGACAATCTTGGATAGCTCGCGCCGCGCCGCGTCTATGCCATCATCGCGCAGTACGTTCCGCACCGCCGCCACATGGTCGTACAGGCTGCGTCCCGCCAGCAAACTTGCCACCAGCATCGCCTCCCACAACCAGCTCACAGGGAGCGCTCGGATCAGCCGTTGGCAGGCCCAACCCCAGACCGCAGCCAAGGTTACAATACCAAGCAACAGCGCCACACCAAGGATTTTGCGCTGTTTATCCGTGTCGCCTTCACGGTTATAGCGGCGGTCCGCAAAACTGATAAGCGCGCCCAACCACGTCACCGGGTGTCCAATACGCTGGTACAGCCACCGTGGATAGCCAAACACATATTCAAGAATCAGGGCGAAAGCTGCTAACATATTGCTTTGCATCTACCATAGTGACGCCATTTATGCGAGCCGGCCCAACCCTGCATGGCGGTGATCTGAGCGCTATTCGCCGCGCCTATCCGCATGCGCAAAGGCCATGGATTGATCTTAGTACCGGTATTAATCCGCAAGCCTACCCTGTGCCGGAGATCAGCCCGGATATCTGGCAGAATTTGCCGGACGTGGCGCTGCTTGACGGCCTCTATCGGGCGGCGGCGGGTTATTACGGGGTAGGCGTCCGACAATTGACTGCCGCGCCGGGCACCCAGGCACTGATCCAGTGGCTGCCGTTCCTGCGGGCGCAAATAAGTGGCGTGGGACGGATTGGCGTCGTGGGGCCGACCTATGCCGAACATGCGCTATGCTGGCAGCGCGCCGGGCATCAGGTACGGCAGATCGCATTAGAAGATACGGCCGACACGGAATGTGATGTCGTGGTGCTGGTCAATCCCAATAATCCCGACGGGCGGTTGTGCCCAGGCGCGGACCTGATACCAGTTGCGGAGCGGCTGGCGGCGCGTGGCGGCTGGCTGGTGCTGGACGAAGCGTTCATGGACTGCAATTCGGAAAACAGCTTCTGTGCGCTGTTGTCCGGGCGGGCCAATGTAATTATTCTGCGGTCTTTCGGGAAGTTTTTTGGCCTGGCGGGACTGCGGCTTGGTTTCGCGATCGGCGCTCCGGAACTGGTTATGGAAATTGCAGCGCTGATCGGACCCTGGGCGGTGAGCGGCATGGCCTGCGCCGTGGGTGCGCGCGCACTCCAGGATCAGGCCTGGATCGTACAGACGCGGGCACGGCTACATGCCGATGGGCAACGACGCGATGCAATATTAGTGCAACATGGTATGCGCATTGCCGGTTCGCACCCGCTGTTCAGTCTTGTTTATACGCCGTATGCAGATCAATTATTTGTGCATCTGGCGCAAAGCGGAATCTATGCCCGGCTGTTTGACACCCAGCCATACTGGTTGCGCATTGGCGCACTGGCGGACGGCACAGCGGAAAAACGTCTGTCCCACTGTTTGCATGTCTGGAAAAACCGGCAATAGGAAGTTATCCGGTTTCGGGGACAAGCAACACCGGACATGGCGCCGCATCAACGAAATGCTCGACGCCGTTTCCTGCTGCATCCGCGCTAAGTAGCGCGGCCGGCGCAATAATCAATCCGGCATTCAGACTCCGCAATGTTTGCGGGCCGCTATATTCGCGCAGCACAACAAGTTCCTGTTTCATTATGCGCGCTATTTCCTGTGCCAGAGCAACAAGATTTCCGTTCCCGCTGCCGGGAGGCTCCAGCAGCACGACGGGCCCCCTAATATCACCAATTATGGACATTGCGGGTTTTGTGCTGGGCCACGGAACACAAGCCGTGCGCAACAGGACCAAATCTCCCGCTTCGACTTGCGCAATCAGTGCGCGCAACAGATGCCCGCGCACCGTGCGGAAGCTGTACTGTCTTTTGGTGCGTTCCGCGAGTATGCGCAACGAGCGCTGCATCTGCCAGGCGATGGCGCGCAACTCGCCCTCGATACTATTGAAATCCAGATTACGGGTCTGGCGGCTGGATGAGAGAATTTCTGCGGAAAAAGGCAGCCGGGCCAGGTCCAGCAAATCCTGATCCTCAACAAACACACCGGCCAGCTCCACCCCGGCGGCCTGGGAGACCTGAGCAGCGAAACCGAGCACGCTGCGGCATTCCGTGTGATGATTAAAGCCGATGAGCAGGCGGTGGTAGCGCGGCTTAGGCCCCGGCTCTGCTTGCTGGCTCATATACGTTCCCCGGTGTCAGAAGCGCGGCCGTCCGCCGATTTGCGTGCCCTGGAAAAGTTAGCCAGACGCGCCGCCACGCGGGCGTTGATGGAACCTTCGGGATAGCTTCCATCGCTCTGGCGTTCGCCAGCCGTGACGCCGGTCAGGACTTCAATGCCGTGATCGATTGTATCGATTGCATGGATATGAAAACGCCCGCCGCCGACCGCATCCACCACATCCTGGCGCAACATCAGATGTTTGACATTGGCGCTGGGTATCAGAACCCCCTGACGGCCGGTCAGGCCGCGCGCCACGCAAATATCGAAAAAGCCTTCGATTTTTTCATTCACACCACCGATCGCCTGCACCTCGCCATGCTGATTGACTGAACCGGTAACGGCAAAACTTTGCTGAATGGGAACCTCGGCAATAGCGGACAGCAGGCAGTACAGCTCGGCCGACGAGGCGCTGTCGCCATCCACGCCGCCATAGGATTGCTCGAACACCAAACTTGCGGTAAGCGCCAGCGGGCTGGCCACACCAAAGCGTTCACGCAGAAAGCCGGACAGGATCAACACGCCTTTTGAATGCAGGGGCCCACCCAGTTCCACTTCGCGTTCGATGTCCAGCACCCGGCCGGCGCCAATGCCGATGCGTGCTGAAATGCGTGTGGGCCGGCCGAAACTCAAATCGCCTATGGACAACACGCTAAGGCCATTGATCTGACCGATACGCGCGCCATCGGTATCTATCAGCACAATATCGCGGGTAATGGATTCCTGGCTTTTCTCACGAATGCGTCCGATCCGCTCTTCACGCATATCCACCGCTTTTTGCACATGCGCGGCGGAAATCAATTCGGCGCCCGCCTTGTTCGCCCAATAATCGGCCTCGCGCAGCAGATCGGCGACATGACCGATATGAATGGAAAGCTTTTCCGCATCCGACGCGTGACGCGCCGCCTGCTCGACCATCCGCCCAACCCCCGACGGATCCAGATGGCGGACAGAACCCGCGCGGCAAATGGCCGCCAGTTGACAGGCAAACGCCTGCTCGGATTCCGGCGTCCAGTCAACGGTGGTTTCCATTTCCGCAACGGTCTTGAACAGGCCCTGGAATTCCGGGTCATGCGCAGACAGCAAATAGTAAGTCATCGCTTCGCCGAACAGCACCACTTTGGTACGCAACGGAATGGGTTCAGGTTCCAGCGAGATCGTGCTGACCATGGAAAGCATGTCGGCGGGGGATTCAATGCGCGTCTCACGGTTCCATAATGCACGCTTCAGCGTTTCCCACGCGAACGGCTGCATCAGCAAGGCGCGCGAATCGATCAGCAGATATCCCCCGTTGGCCCGATGCAGCGCACCCGGTTTGATCAGCATGAAATTGGTAACAAGGGCGCCCATCTGCGCGATATGTTCCACGCGCCCCACCAGTTGCTGCACCGTGGGTTTGCCTTCCTCCACCACCGGGGCGCCTCTGGTTCTGGAATTATCGACGATAAGGTTCGCCTCGTAGCGGTGAAACGGATTGCCCAGCAGGGCCTGCGCCATGCCGTCGCCACCCTCTTGCTGACCGCCGCCCGGCAGTTCCGAGGCTTCCTGCATTTCCTGCGATTGCGTGAACATCTGTATATTGTTGATGATATCCGCCTGCACCAGATCAAGATAATCCCGCACTTCGGCGATTTCGGAAAAAGCGGCGCGTTCTTCGTCGATGATTTCCCGCACGGCGTAATTGGCGAATTCGTGGTTGAGTTCGCGCAAGCTTTTGCGCCGCTCCTTTTCAAGACGCGGCATCTGTTCAAAGGTCTGCAGCATCTGGCGTTGCAGTTCCTGAATGTCTGCTTCGATCTGTTTGCGCTCGGCTTCCGGCAATGCCTCGAAGGCTTCCGGCTTTATCAGCTCGCCGTCGCGCAGCGGCACCAGGGTAATCCCGGCAGGGGTGCGGACCGCGCGAATGGATTTCTCGCTGGCGCGCTTTTCCAGAACCTCAAAGGCTGCCTGCTGACGCTCCTGAATTTTTTCATCAATCGCATGGCGGCGAACACGGTATTCCTCGCTGTCGAAAATTGCCGGGATTGCGGTGCGCAGTTCCTCAACCATATGCGCCAGCGCATCGCGAAAGCGCACCCCCTGACCCGTTGGCAGTTCAATGGCGTTTGGCTGATGGGGTTTCGCAAAATTATATACATAGACCCAGTCACTGGGGGGCGGCTCGGCCGCTGCGCGCTGTTCCAGTAACTGGCGCACCAGGCTGCGTTTGCCACTGCCCGGTTCGCCTAACACGAACAGATTATAGCCCTCGCGGGCAATATCGGCGCCAAACTCTATGGCGTTGATCGCGCGGTCCTGCCCGAATACATGGGCGGGATCGGATAGTTCGTCCGTGCTGACGAAGCCAAGGCAACCACTTTCACATGCACGCCGCAATTCGGGCGCGCGTAACATCCCCACCCGTTTTTCGGACTTTCCATTTTCCTGGTTCATCTGATTATTGTCCTTGTTCTTTTTAGATTAGGATATGATCCGGATCAAACTCAACCCCTTGCATATAGGCGGCGGATCGATAGCATGGAAGCTCCAAGGACTGAAATTGTCGAGGCCAACGGCCTGCACTTTGAAGTGGATATGTGCGGCAGCGGAAAGAAGCTGGCGCTGTGTCTGCACGGATTTCCCGAGCATTCCTATTCCTGGCGGCATCAATTGCGGATGCTGGCGGAGATGGGCTATCTGGTCTGGGCGCCAAATATGCGCGGTTACGGCAATACCTCCCGGCCAGCCGGGGTCGCGAATTACGCCATGCCGCATCTGCTGGCCGATGTCGCCGGACTGATCGACGCTTCCGGGGCGGAAGAGGTTGTGCTGATCGCGCATGATTGGGGCGGCGTGATCGCCTGGGAGTTTGCGCTGCGTAACATCCGGCCACTGAAGAAGCTGGTGGTGATGAATATTCCCCATCCCAAATTGTTCGCCCAGGGGGTGCGGCACTGGGCGCAACTGAAACGCTCCTGGTACGTGTTTTTCTTTCAGATTCCCTGGTTGCCCGAATGGGGCCTGGGGCGCAATGGCGCACGCGGTGTTGGGGAGGCATTCAGCACTATGGCGGTGGACAAATCGCGCTTTCCCCCCGAGGTGCTGGAGGTGTTTCAGCGCAACGCGTCACAACCCGGCGCGCTGACTGCGATGATCAATTATTACCGAGCCGCTTTGCGCGGCGCGAAACCAAAGGAGGCGCGGGTGCCGGGTAAGCTATCCACCCCGACCCTGATGATCTGGGGCGACGAAGACACCGCGCTGGGCAAGGAGTTGACTTTCGGTACGGAAGAACTGGTCGAAGATTTCACCATCCACTATTTGCCGGGGGTTTCCCACTGGGTGCAGCAGGAAGCGCCGGAAAGGGTCAACGAAATCCTGCGCGACTGGCTTTCCAGCCAGGGATAACGTCTCAATAGGCTGTTTTATAGGGAAACTCTAGAACCAGAAAAATGTGAGCCGCCTTAATCCTTGGCCTTTGAACCGTCTTTGGGCTTCAAAGTAACAATACTTGCGGTCGCGCTTGCCTTGGCAAGCAGTTCTCCGTCTGCCGAGCGCAGTTCCGCTTCGGCGAAACTGATTGACTTGCCGCGGCGCAGTATAACCCCCTCGGCCAGCAGCCGCCCGGGACGGGCCGCCTGCAGAAAGGTGGTTTTCAATTCCAGTGTCGGGGTGATCTGTCCCCAGGCAATGGTCAGGCCGAAGGTCAGAGCAAGCACATCATCCATGATTGCGGCAACCATGCCGCCATGAATACCACCCCATAAATTGCACAATTGATCGCTGGCCTGATACGCCACTTTGACATGGCCTTTTTGCGGATCGCATTCCAGAAACTCCAGGCCAAGATACTGGCTGGCGGGGGAAGGCTTGCGCAAAATCGCCTGAATATTGGGCGGCAATGTCGCCGGATCGATCATATTTGTCACGTTGGTTTTCCCCTGCATTAATTTCATTCGATTCCGGCAGCGCGCAGTTTTTCCCTGGCGCTGGTCAGATCGATTGTTGTCGTTTCAAGCCGCTGTGCGAGAATCCGCGTCAGTTCTATAGCGATTTTCGGACTATCCTGGATAAGCTGCAAGAAGCTTTCTTTCGTGATCTTCAGGGTAGAGACTTCTGTCGCGGCGACGACAGTAGCGGTGCGCGGCTGATCGCGCAAGATAGCCATCTCACCAACAAAGCCGTTTCGGCCCACGCTTGCCACCTTAACCGGGCCGCCACCTGCATCGGCCAGAACATCCGCCTCGCCGCTCAATATCAAATAGGCCGCATTACCCATCTCTCCCTGCCGCATCAGGTTTTGGCCTTTGGCGAAATTCACGCGCTCGCTGGTAAAGGCAAGCAGTTTCAGCTTTGCGGGTTCGATACCGGAAAACAGCAACACTTTCCGCAACAGTTCCACTTCGTCATTTAGCGGCATTCATATGTCTCATATTTTGTATTCACCGTGGCCTTACCCAACGGCGAGCAGTTGCGGCAGATACTTGCCATTCAGTGACAGTTGCTCGAATTCGCCCTGCTCGGCAATTTTTCCGTCCTCGATCACCAAAACCTGGTCAAAATTCCGGCCCAGGTTCGGTTGTCCACCGATCCAGATAACTCCCCGCCCATCGCAATAAGTTTTGATGTTGTGCAGGATCTGCTGCTGACTTCGCACGTCCAGCAGCGAAATTGCGTCATTCACCACAAGCAGATCGGGACGCTTCAGGATTGCCTTGGCGAGCGCGAGTTTCTGGCGTTGGATGGTGCTCAGGAACCGTCCGCGTCCTCCCACGTTAAAGTTCAAGCCTATTTTGAATATTTCCCAGCGCAGATTTAACTGCCCCACCACTTCGCCGATCAACACTCCGATACGCGATTGCGCTTCCGCCAGTCCATAGACCACACGCCCAAACAGAATATTATCGAGCAGGGTCGCGGCTGAATTGTATCTTTCAGGGTCATAAACTTCGATCGCGCCACGATAGGTGACGGGCAGGCGCGATGCAAAAAGACGGCGCGCTGTCAGCACCCTCTGCTCCAGAGCGGCGTCAATCAGCCCAAGACGGTGACGGGCCTCGACATAATCCAGCGTCAGGGCGGCCAGACGCCGCTGATCTGACTCTGGAAGTTGCTCGAGCGCAATCCTTCCCGCGCGATGCACGATCTCCTGATAGTCCGGCAAATCGTCGGAAGCGATAAAGCTGAACTGATCGAAAAACGGATGCCCCGGCGCAATGTCCGCAAAAAGCTCGACCATGGTTTCAGCAATGGCGAAACCCATTCGAAGCAATTCAGGTGTGAGGCCAGATTCCTCCAGCACCCACTGAAAATAGGTATTTCCAATCAGGTTGACCGTAGAAAAGGCCGTGCCAACAGCGGTTCCAAACAGCAGGTTTTCACTTAATGTCGCGTTATGGTTATAGCGTTCGGGATCAAATGGCGCCACCAGCGCCGCATATTCTGGATCCCGGAGCATTTCGAGCAGCGCTTTCCGCGCCTGCAATATGTTCTCGGCCAGTGACGGGTGATCTTCCGGATTGATGCAGCCGCGCAAACCAAGTTGATAGACATCCTCTTCCATCATGACAGCATCCAGCGCAGCCGCAATCTGGTTATCGATATCATAGGGGCCTTGCGCTCCGGCGGCGGCATAATCAATCCAGTCGGCGCGCAGATCAAACCGGGAGTTTCCCGAACGCCGGATTTCACTACGTTCCATGGCCTCTTGGCGTGGATCCTCCTCAATAATTACCGGCGGCGTCAGCGGGCGATGCATTAGCCCGTACAACATGTTTTCGCGTACGCTACGTGGGAACAGGATTGAATCACTGCCCGCATAGGAAATACGCCGTCCTGTTACCGCCTCTGGCAATAACGCCGTGTCACGCCCGCCAATGCTTAGTTTTCCGCTATTGGGGAATATCAGCCGCGCCAGAACAAGCCCCAGATAATCCTGTCCGCCGCCTACCGGCCCTGTAATCGCCACATGGGACCGGACGTCAAATGTAAATGACACGCCATCCAGCAATTTTACCCCGGCGTCATCTTCAAGCGTGATGCGTGAAGCGTTCAACATTCCCGTTAGCGGCGCATCGTCATCGGCGTCCGGGTCCTGTAGTTCCGGCGCGATCATGCCGTCAGGGTTGAATTGAGTGATAATACTTTCATATTTGATCTGCACATCAAGACGCTGCTGATCCCAGTCGATAAGCTCCTTGACCGGACTTGGAAGCTCCTTGTAGGCAACCAGCGCCGCAACAAGCTGGCCGATATCCATTCTGCCCCGGATCGCAAAATATCCGCCCACAGAATAAAAGATGAATGGCGTAACCTGGGCCAGCGTATTATTGAGAAACTTGACCTGAAACTTGCGGCGGTAAATTTCAAAGCGCAGCCGGAAAATCTGTCCCAGACGGCCAGTGATTTCGGCCCGTTCATAATGCGAGGTGTCGTGCGCATGAATTTCCAGCGCCCCCTCGACGACCTCGCCAACACGCCCGGCAAGATGGCGCGCCACCAGTTGCCGCTGACGGCCAAGCTCCAGAATACGGCGGCGCAGCTTGGGAATGATAAAGGCCTGCGCCAGGACGACAGCACCCGCCACAAGCCCCAACCAGAAACTCTGGATCATGATGAACAGCAGGGCCGTGATCGCCTGGCCACCCAGAAATGCCGGTTGCACAAACGCATCACCGATAAATCCACCCAGCGGTTCGACCTCGTCCTTGATCATCGACGCCACTTCGGCCTGGCGTACCTTGCGCACATGGGCAGTCGGGAACCGTAATATCCGGTCAAACAATTGATAGCGCAAACGCCGCAGCACGCGTTCGCCCATACGCCCCTTCAGGGTATTGATCTGAAGTTTGAATATCCCGTTGACAGCGACCAGCAGCAACAAAGAACAGCTCAGCGCCAGAAGATAAGGCTCGCGAGCAAGTTCAAACCCCTCAAAAATGGTCGATTTTGCTGTTCCGAAAAGCGATTGCAGGAAACCGGGCATAGCAAATGAAAAGCTCAGGAAAGTCGCAGTCGCATCAGAGGTTTCGAAGCCCTTGCCCTGGATCGGGCCGTTGACAATGGCGCGCGGCAGATCAAGCATCAGGAAATAAAATGGCAATGATCCCAACACCAACGCCAGAACAACTAGCTGGCTTTGCCGACTATAGCGCCAGATATATTTGAAAATACTGGGATCCATTGCGTGATGGGAACTCTTTAGCAAAAGGATAATTTTATCATAGTAGAATGATTTAAGCTGCTCTGTCACATTCATGTGCGGCGCAACCGGCTGATTCGCCCGTTACTATTTGTTTAGCATAGGTTGTTTTAATCTACCCGCGCCATAAGGGCGGCACGGCCCGGTTTAAGTTAAAAACGCTCAAGGAAACATTAAATACGATGCCGGCACGAAAATCCGGATCACGGGTTTTAATCTACAGTCACGACACATTTGGCCTCGGGCATTTGCGCCGTTGCAGGGCTATTGCCCATGCGCTGGTTGAGAACTACTCCAAACTTTCGGTGTTAATCCTTTCCGGCTCGCCGATTATCGGCAGTTTCGATTTCCGGGCCAGGGTGGATTTTATCCGGGTGCCCGGTGTGATCAAATTGCGCAATGGCGAATATACGTCACTTAACCTGCACCTTGATATTTCTGAAACACTGGCGCTTCGCCAGTCGATCATCCAGCACACAGCAGATATTTTCGCGCCGGATTTATTTATTGTCGACAAAGAACCGCTGGGATTACGCGGAGAGGTGGCGTCCACCCTGGAAATGCTCAAGGCGCGCGGCACAAAGCTGGTGCTTGGTCTGCGCGATATTCTGGATGAACCAGCAAGGCTGTCGGCGGAATGGCAACGCAAAAAAGCCTTCCCCGCCCTGCGAGATCTTTATGACGAGATTTGGGTATACGGTATGCAGGATATCTATGCCCCCCTGGACGGCGTTTCCATTCCAGCTATGGTGGCCGACAAGATTACCTATACCGGGTACCTGTGCACACCCCTACCGTCCGCGCCTGCCGCCATGGTATGGCCGGAGGTCACCAGAAACCCTTATCTATTAGTGACAACCGGCGGCGGCGGTGATGGCGAAGAACTGATAGACTGGGTGCTATCGGCGTATGAGCTTAGCGCATTGCGCGCGGGCCCCGCGCCCCTGCCTGCGCTGATCGTGCTTGGACCATTTATGAACCCGGATGCGCAGGCCGCCTTCACCGCGCGCGCGGTGCTTTTACCGGCAATCACAATACTCACATTCGATAGCCATATTGAACAGTTTGAGGCCGGCGCGACAGCCATTGTGGCGATGGGGGGCTACAATACTTTTTGCGAGATTTTGGCGCGTGACAAGCCAGCGCTGATTGTGCCGCGTTCGGCGCCACGTCTGGAACAAACCATCCGCGCCCGACGCGCGAGCGATCGCGGTTTGGTTGCCATGCTGGCAGATCCTTCGCATAACGGCACCGGCGTGCGAGACCCCGAGGTGATGCTGACGGCGCTTCTGGCCTTGCCCAATCAGGCGCCACCCTCTCGGACCGCCATTACGGGGATCAGCGACGGTCTCTCAAGGATGGCGGATATCGCGGCGTCTTCGCTTAAACCGGAAACCAGACGCACCCGGCGTCATTCAACGGATAAACGCCGCCATGCCTAGCGCCGGCCCCACGATTGCATTTGTGCTGAAGGGGTATCCCAGACTTTCAGAAACCTTTATTGCCCAGGAAATTCTGGCGCTCGAACAACGTGGCGTGCCAATTGTGATTTTTTCGTTACGCCACCCAACCGACACCAGGTCCCATTCCATGCACGGGGATATTGCCGCACCGGTAAATTACCTGCCGGAATATCTGCGCGATGATCCGTTGCGGGTGCTGCGCGGCTGGTTTGCGGCGCGGCGGCTGCCGGGCTATTCCCGGGCGCTGCGGATCTGGCTGCGCGATCTGCGCCGCGATCTGACACCCAATCGCGGCCGCCGTTTTGCCCAGGCGCTGGTGCTGGCCAGTGAACTGGACGGGAAAGTCCGCCATCTGCATGCGCATTTTCTGCATACACCGGGATCGGTCACCCGCTACGCGGCAATAATGCGCGGACTTCCCTGGAGCTTTTCCGCCCATGCAAAGGATATCTGGACGACGCCGGCCTGGGAATTGCGTGAAAAACTTGGCAGTTGCGCCTGGGGCGTCAGTTGTACAGCCGCAGGGACCGATTATCTCAATGAACTGCGCACACAGCAACGAACAGCAAACGTCGAACTGGTGTACCACGGGCTTGACCTCGCGCGCTTTCCCCCGCCACCTGCTGCGCATTTCAGCCGCGACGGCAGTACGGCGGAATCTGCAGTACGACTGATCAGTGTCGGGCGGGCGGTCGTGAAAAAAGGCTTCGACACTTTATTGCAGGCCCTGGCGCTGTTGCCCCGAGAACTGCATTGGCGGTTCCAGCATCTTGGCGGCGGGCCGGAGCTGATGGCACTGAAACAGCAGGCGCAAAATCTTGGGCTTGGCGCGTCCATCATCTGGGGTGGCCCCGTTGATCAGGATGCGGTCATCAGCGCCCTGCGCGAGAGCGATCTGTTCGCGCTTGCCTGCCGGGTTGGGCCGGACGGCGATCGCGACGGCATCCCTAACGTCCTGCTGGAGGCGCAAAGTCAGGGCCTGGCCTGTGTCAGCAGTAACGTGTCGGCTATTCCTGAATTTATCATCGACGGCGAAACGGGACTGTTATGTCCGCCAGATGACGCGCAGGCGTTGGCCATTGCGCTGGAACAACTGATCCGGGATCCGGAACGCCGCGCGCAAATGGGCAGACAGGGCCGGATACGGCTGGAAACCCGCTTTCAGATGCAACATACAATTGATAAATTAGTAAGGCGTTTTACCGCCAGCAATGGTGAGCCCGTATGCGCATAGCATTTTATGCACCGATGAAAGCGCCCGACGATCTGACCCCTTCGGGCGACAGGGAAATGGCGGGGCTGCTGATCACCGCACTGGGCATGGGTGGCCATGAAGTGGAAGTCGCTTCGTCGTTCCGGGCCTATGATGGCATGGGTGACCCTGCGCAGCAGGAAACTCTCTTAAAAGGCGCGGAACGCGAGGCCGCGCGGCTTATTGAACGCTATCGCGCGCGCGAGAAAGATCAGCAGCCGGAATTATGGTTCAGCTATCACGTCTATTACAAGTCGCCCGACTGGATCGGGCCCGCTGTGGCCAGGGCGCTGGGCATTCCCTATGTGGTGGCGGAAGCCTCTTATGCCGCAAGCCGGGCAGAAGGCCCATGGGCCATAGGACACAGGGGCTCCGAACTGGCGATCAAAACTGCTGATCTGATTTTTTCCATGACCAGCATTGATGCGGAGGGTCTGGAAGCAGTTCTTGATCCGGTGCAAATTCATCGTGACCTGCCGCCCTTTCTCGACCCCAGACCTTATGCCGCGGAGCCGCGCAATGATCCGCTTCCCGAAGAGCCGCTCCGGTTGCTGGCAGTAGGTATGATGCGGCCAGGGGATAAAGCGGAAAGTTACCGCAGGCTGGCGGATTGTCTGGCACTCCTGAAACACCAGGATTGGCGCCTGACCATTGTGGGGGATGGTCCCGCGCGCGCGGAAGTAGAGGCCGCGCTTGCCCCGCTCGGACAGGATCGGCTTCAGTTCAGGGGCGCGCGCCAGAAGATTGAGATGCCCGGCATATATGCGGCTGCCGACATATATGTATGGCCGGCTGCGGGCGAAGCCTATGGCATGGCGCTGCTGGAAGCGCAGGCGTCCGGCCTGCCGGTTGTCGCTGGCAGGGTGCGCGGCGTTCCGGATGTAATGCTGGATGGACAAACCGGCTTTCTTACCCCGGAGGGTGATGCGGAGGCCTTTGCGGGGGTTATCGACTTTCTGATCTCCGACGCCGGGGTCCGTCACACCATGGGCGAAACCGGAAAACGGTTTGTCCACAGTATGCGCAGCATGGAAAAGGCTGCAATTATTTTGAACGCAGGACTGGTTGCCGTCAGACTTCGCCAACAGGCCCGCCCGCGCAGCCGTTGGGCGCGGCTGTGGCGCCGGTCGTGATTTTTCCATGACCTTTGTCGCTTTCATCCGTCATGGCCCGACCCAATGGAATAGGGATGGCCGTATGCAGGGACACGCTGATATATCGCTTAGCCAGGAGGGCCGCCGCGAACTACAGGGGCTTGGGGTTCCCGCGGCCTTGCGCAACAGCCATTGGCATGTCAGTCCGCTTCGCCGCGCGGTTGAATCGGCGCGTATTCTAGGCCCCGGTGCGTTCGCGATAGAGCCGAGGCTTATAGAAATGCATTGGGGGGAATGGGAAGGTGAAACCCTGAGTGATCTGCGCGCGCGTTACGGAGGCGCAATGCAGGAAAACGAAGACCGCGGCTTGCATTTTCGCCCTCCCGGCGGCGAATCCCCCGCCGATGTACGGGCGCGGCTAAAGTCCTGGTTCAAAGACATCGCCAATCCCGGCCGGCCGGTTACGGCGATGACCCATAAGGGCGTCATCCGCGCGGCGCTCGCATTGGCCTATGACTGGGATATGCTGGGAAATCCGCCAGTTGAACTGGCCTGGAACGCCGTCCATCTGTTCGATGCAAGTGCGGGGGGGACTGTTGTTCCGGTTGCACTGAATATGGCGTTTGAGAGCAAACATGGATGATATATTCGTCCCTAAACAGATTATGTTTTATGTGCAGCATCTGCTCGGCATTGGTCATCTGGAGCGCGCCCTGCGATTGACCCGGCGCCTGCAGGATGCGGGGATGGCGGTAACCATTGTCAGCGGTGGTATGCCATATCCCCATAGTGACGCGCATGGCGCGAATATAATCCAGCTTGCCCCGGTTCGCACCGCCGACGCCGAGTTTTCGAAATTGCTGAATCAGGAAGGCAAACCCATCGACGACGCCTGGCGCCACCACCGCCAAACTGTGTTGCTACAGGCATTTGCCAATCTGGCGCCCGATATGCTGCTGATCGAAATGTTTCCATTCGGGCGGCGACAGTTCCGTTTCGAATTACTGCCGTTGCTGGAAGCAGCCCGCAAGCGCAGACCCGCGCCGCTCGTCGCGTGCTCTGTGCGTGACATTCTAGTTCCTTCTGACAAGCCCGGGCGGACAGACGAAGCCATCACCCACGCACGGAATTATTTTGATCATATACTGGTGCACGGGGACGCGAATTTCATTCGCCTGGAAGAAAGCTATCCGGCGGCAGCCGAACTAAACGGCAAAATAGTCTATACAGGCTATGTGACGGCGGACACGCCTTACGCACAACACCCGCCTACAGGCATTGTTGGTAAAGATGAAGTTATTATATCTGCCGGAGGGGGCGCGGTGGGTGAAGCATTAATGACAGCAGCCCTGCAGGCGCGCGCGCTTTCAACACAAGCGAGGGGAAAATTATGGCGGTTATTAATCGGTCGCAATGCACCGGATGGTCAACGGCAGGCGCTGCAGGACAAAGCGCCGGAAGGCCTAGTGGTTGAAACAGCGCGGCCGGATTTTCCGCAAATGCTATTCAACTGCGCCTGTTCGGTTAGCCAGGGGGGCTATAATACAGTAATGGATATTTTGCAGGCTAGGACTATTTCTGAAACGCCCGCAGTGATTGTCCCATTTGGCGCCGCGCGGGAGCGGGAGCAGACATTGCGGGCGCAGGCTCTGACGCGCGCAGGCCTTGCCGTGGTGGTGCCGGAATCGGATTTAGGTCCGGCCTCGCTGGCCGCTGCAATTGATCAGGCGATGTTGCAAAACAATACCGCCCGGTATCTGCCGGACATGAATGGCGGGGCAGTAACGGCCCGTTTCATTCAGGAGAAACTGAATGCCTGAGAGTGCAAATGCCTGGAAGGCACTGGATGCGGAATTATGTGCATGGGCGCACGCGGGGCGCACGGCCAGCCTGTGGTGGCGCGATGATGATGCGGCCACCGGAAGTGCAGCGCTGACGCAATTGCTGGAACTGACCGAAAAGTTTGCCGCGCCGCTGGCGCTGGCCGTCGTCCCGCGCCGGGCCGAGGCATCGTTGCCGCAGATGATAGGACAGGCCCACAACATCACCCCTATTGTGCATGGGTATGCCCATATCAACCATGCTCCGCGGACCGGGAAGCGGGCTGAGTTTGGCGCGCATCGGGACAATGCGGTAATGCGCGCGGAAGTCACTGAGGGACTGTCGCTATTGCGGGACATGTTTGGCAGCAAGCTGTTTCCCGTATTTGTGCCACCATGGAATCGGCTGGATGAAGATCTTGCCGTTCATTTGCCGCGGATCGGCTATCATGGTGTGTCGGCGTTTCGTCCGGCGCCAAATCGGACGCCAGTCCCTGGCCTGGTACAAACCAACAGCCACATAGACGCAATTGACTGGCATACCGGGCGGTGCCTGCGCCCTGCCGACACAGTGCTGGAGGAATTGACCACGCTGCTGCGCATACGCCGCCTGCACCCGCAAATACCAAAAGGAACACTCGTATTGGGGAAACCTCTGCCGCGGGGCTTTGATCCGCAAGAGCCAACCGGTCTATTGACCCATCATCTCGTTCAGGACGCAGACGGGTGGGAGTTTTTGTCTCAACTATTGCGCGCCATAGCGCCGCATTGCCGGCCGGGCGGCGGGGCATGCTGGCTTACATGTGCAGAAGCGTTTAGCGTTGAGGCCGTTGCAACACCAGTTTAACACCCGGCTTCCATGCGGGACGGCGGCTTAGCAGTTCAAAGCCACTGCGCCGCGCAAGAGCAATCAGATTTTCCGGACTAAAATACAACAAGTGGGATGGCGGGCAGAACCCATCCCAGTTCTCCAGCCGGCGCGGCCGCCGCCAATGGGAAATATCCGGCGTCGTCAGGTACAGTACGCCGCCTGGCTTCAGCAGCCGATTTATATCACGCAGAAAAGCCTGTGGCTGCGGCACATGCTCAATCACCTCGGAGCAATAGGCCATATCAAACCGCACAGCCGCGCCAACGCTATCCCTGGGATCAAATTCGTCAATCACCCCGTGGAAGTAGCGACTGTCTGGAAAATGTGCGCGCGCGTACTCCAGTGACACAAGATCCGGATCGATTCCCCAGGCCGTATAGCCGACGCGGCGCGCGGCCTCTACCATAAACCCGCCATTACAGCCGACATCCAGAAAATTGCCGCCGCTGGTTTTTGAAAAACGCCGGATAATTCGCAGCCGCTTCGAACTGCGGCGCAGTTTCGAGCTGGTTTTGGTGAAGTAGCCGGTTTGCGCGCCGTTATACGCATCATGATAGATCGTCGCCAGCGTGGCTGGCCCCGGCATCGGATCAAGATAAATCAACCGGCACACTTCGCAGGAAAAAAGCTCCCACGTCTCATGCCGGTAATACGGTCTGCGCTCCGCCGCATCGCAGGCCGGACAGGTTGGGCTTCGAATCAACGATGCGTCAGACGCAACCACCCTCTCGTCAGAGTTCATATCCATAGTCAAACAATTCCTAAACGCATCGCATTAGCGGCCTATCATACGGCTTCAACTGGCTTTCTTTCCACACCATTAGTATAAGTTGGGTTTCACCCCAATGGTAGAAAGCCGTCAGCCTGATGCGTGCCCCGGACCCTGTGCAAAATCCTGCGATCCGTTTGATCGGCAATTCTCCCGTACCTGTCTGGGGGCTGGACGGGGCGACCCGCCTTGCCCGGACGCTGCACAGCTTTGGCATGGCCGATATTGCCCCCTGGCCCGATTCGGCCGCACGGGCGCCATTCGTTGTTCTGATCCATGCAGGTTTTCTCGTCGAAGATAATTTGTTGCGCAAACTCATTGCAAGCCCGGGAAAATACCTGCTTGATCCCGCCTCTGGTCAGGTGGTGGCGGCACATGTCGCCGCCGACAGCGCGCCGGCAATGGCTGAACTGATACAAAAAAATCTACCGCTTGCCGCATCTGGCCTGCCCGAAGGCGTCATCGCAACGCCGCTGTCCCTGGCGGAGGCCGAGGACTATAGCCATGAGGTGAAAAAGCGCATTTCCGCCTTTGTCATGCCCATAACCGCCGCGACAAAGGGCCAGATAGAACGCCATCTTTTTGGGGCCGTCTATAAAGGCGTTACCGATATCGTGACAAAATATGTCTGGCCCTGGCCCGCCTATCATGTCACACGCGCCTGCGCCGCAACCGGCATTACGCCCAATATGGTAACATCCGCCAGCGCCGTTCTGACGGTAATGGCGTATTTCCTGTTCGCCGGCGGCCTGTTCGGGTGGGGCCTGGTGGCGGCCTGGGGCATGACATTTCTGGATACGGTGGACGGCAAACTGGCGCGGGTGACGGTCAATTCCAGCGCCTTCGGCAACATATTCGATCATGGCATTGATCTGGTTCATCCTCCATTCTGGTATTGGGCGTGGATTGTTGGCATCAGCAGTGCAGGGGGCAGCCTGTGGCAGGGCGAAATCATTGCCGCCATTGTGATCGGCGGCTATGTATTTCAGCGCCTGCAAGAGGGCGCCTTCAAGCTGTTTTTCGGCGTCACCCTGCATGTCTGGCGGCCCGTTGACAGCCGCTTTCGCCTAATAAACGCGCGGCGCAACCCCAATCTTGTTATCCTCATGGCGGGCGCAATGCTGGGCCGGCCGGACATCGGCATGATTATTGTCGCGGTATGGACGCTGGCGTGTATTGGCGTCCATTTCGTGCAGATTGCCCAGGCGGTCGCCTGCAAACTGCGCCGCGAACCCATTCGCTCCTGGCTGGCGACTTGAACCGGCTGGCCATCATCAGCAACCCGAAAAGCCACCGTAACCTGCACGGCCCCGCAACGCTGCGCGATGTCGCGGCGTGCGCACATCTGGCCGGCTTTGCCGAACCCGAAACACAGACGGATTTGTTAGCCGTCCTGACCCGCTTCAAACAGCAGGACGTGAATGTCATCGCCATCAATGGCGGTGACGGCACGGTGCGCGACGTGCTTACGGGGTTGTGGCGGGTTGATCCGGAATGGCGGCCGGCCCTGACGATCATTCCCGGCGGCAAAACCAATCTTGCCGCCTATGATGTCGGCTCGGCGCGCCACGGGCCCGCAGGGCTGCAGCAGGTGCTGGACGCCGCCCGGAAAGGTGAGCTGGACCGCAAGAGGGTCCACCGCCCCATATTGGAAATTAGCCGCAAGGATTGCCCCGGAGCGCCCATCTGCGGATTGTTTTTTGGCGCAGGGGCCTTTTCGGCGGGTACCGAACTGGCGCAAACTGAAGCCAATGCGCTGGGTCTGTATCACGGACTGGCGGTCGCATGGACGATTGCTTCCATGCTTGTGCGCAACATACGCGGCCCTGCGGGGGACAGCACGCCGATGGTCCTGACCGCCGATGGCGGCAAGATATGTGAAGGTGAACAGTTTATTATGCTGGCGACAAGTTTGCAGCGGATCATCCTGGGGCTTAACCCGTTCTGGGGACCACAAGGCGGCGCCGTCCGCTATACGGCTATTAATGGTCCGCCCAAAAGCCTGGCCGCGGCCCTGTTGCCCGTGCTGCGCGGACGCCCCCGGCCATGGATGGAAGCCGCCGGATACCGTAGTGGCAGCGCTGATCGTCTGACGCTGCGCCTGACATCACGTTTTACGGTTGATGGTGAGTTGTTTGATCCCGGACCTTCCGGATTGATCGAGCTTTCCGCGCGCCGCACAGTGGATTTCGTGCATCCATGAACGGCGCCGCGGACCACGCCCTGAAAATGCTGATCGAATCCACCCTGGCGCAGCCCGCCAGTATCGCCGCGCAAACAGTAGCGGACGCCATCCTGGCCGCCCATGGGAATAGCGTACAGGCCATCCTGTTCTATGGCTCCTGCCGCCGCAGTGATCAACCCGGAGGCGTCCTGGATTTTTATGTATTGGTAGACCGGTATCGCGACTATCATGGATCAATATTCCGCTCCCTGATGAACCGGCTGCTGCCACCCGATGTGTCATTTATGCGTCTGGGCGACGCGGCCGAAGCGGTAGCCGCGAAAGTGACTGTAATTTCGCTGGACCAGTTCACCCGGCGGGTGCGTCAGGACGCACTGGACACCACCATGTGGGCGCGCTTCACGCAGCCTTCATCCTTATTATACGCCGCCGACGATGCGGCAAAAAAACGGCTGATTGCGGCGTTGATCCAGGCTGCACGCACCGCATGCGGTTGGGCGATTAAATGTAACCCTGTGACCACCACATCATCGGTATTCTGGACGCAGCTTTTCGCCCTCACCTATGGTGCGGAATTGCGGGTGGAACGCGGCAACCGGCCGCACCTTATTTATGACAATGATCCTGTCTATTATGACAGCATTTTTAATGCGCTTGAATTAGAATTCCCGCGCCTGTCAAACCAGGTACGCGGCATTTGGGCGCTGAGGCGCTATGCCGGTAAAATTCTGTCCGTCCAGCGCCTCTGCAAAGGGGCGTTCACCTTTGAAGGTGGTGTGGAATACCTGCTGTGGAAGGTGGAGCGGCATTCAGGTTACGCCCTGGCCTTACGCCCCTGGCAGCGCCGCCACCCCATATTGGCCGCACCCCAGCTATTATATCGCCTGTATCGTCAGGGGGCCCTTCGCTGACGCGAAAATTCTGTTTTCTACCGAACATATGAATCGCTTTATGACAAAATAATGACTATAGTCCCAACCCAACTAGACCGGAAACTGGCGTAGACTGGTGGGTTCCAGGGAGACATCACGATGAGCAAAACCAATACCGTTTGCCGCATCACGGCGCCGGCGATCCGTTCACGGAAAGGCGGCACGCCGCTTGTTTGTTTAACCGCTTACACCACGCCCATGGCGCGAATGATGGATGAAGTGGTTGATCTGATGTTGGTCGGCGATTCACTCGGCATGGTGCTGTACGGTATGGAAAGCACATTGGGAGTTACGCTCGATATGATGATCGCCCACGGCCAGGCGGTCATGCGCGGCTCAAAACGCGCCTGCGTCATCGTGGATATGCCCTTTGGCACTACACAGGAATCCCCCGAGACTGCCTTTCGCAACTGCGCGCGCGTGATGCAGGAAACCGGATGCGCGGGAATCAAGCTGGAAGGCGGACGCGAAATGGCCGAGACGGTGCATTTCCTGACCCAACGCGGCATTCCGGTGATGGGGCATACGGGCCTGCGGCCGCAAATGGTCAACACGCTGGGCGGTTACCGCTCCCGCGGCCACGGCGAACGCGAAGCGCAAGCCATTCTCGACGACAGCGTCGCCATTGCCGAGGCCGGTGCGTTCTGCATTGTTCTGGAAGGCATGGTTGAAGATCTGGCGAAAAATATTACGGCGCGCGTGGACATACCGACCATCGGCATTGGCGCGTCATCGGCCTGCGACGGCCAGATACTGGTCAGCGAGGACATGACGGGCGTTTTCGGCACGGATGTCCCCAAATTCGTTCAGGTGTTCGGAGATGTCGCCGGCGAAACCCAGCGCGCGATTGACGCGTATGCGAGCGCGGTGCGCACGCGTGAGTTTCCGGCCCAAAAAAATGTCTACAAGCAGAAACAGCAGACGCCCAAAACCCGCATCACCCAAATTGCCGGTTAATTAGCTCACGGATTAAATCTGGTGTAACGGATGGGTATTTCGACTATTGCGGCCGTCCGCACCATACCTGATCTGCGCGCCCAGGTGCGAGCGTGGCGTTCGCAGGGGTTGCGCATCGGCTTCGTGCCGACCATGGGCGCGCTGCATGACGGCCATATCACCCTGGTCCGGACTGCAAAACAGCGTTGCGACAAAGTCGTGGTTTCGATTTTCGTCAATCCAACGCAGTTCGGCCCCAATGAAGACTTTGACGCCTATCCGCGCGACGAGAACGCCGATATCGCAAAACTTGAAACGGCGCAGGCTGATCTGGTGTATCTGCCCACCGTCGATATCATGTATCCGCCTGGAACCGCGACGACGGTCAATGTTACGGGCCTGACCGAGAGCCTGTGCGGCGCCGCCCGGCCCGGACATTTTCAGGGCGTGACCACAGTTGTCACCAAACTTCTGTTGCAGGTGCTGCCGGACGCCGCGTTTTTCGGCGAGAAAGATTATCAGCAACTAAAAACCATCACGCGCATGGCGCGCGATCTGGATATTCCAACTGACATTGTCGGCGTGCCCACGGTGCGCGAGGCGGACAGTTTGGCGCTATCTTCGCGTAATGCTTACCTCAGCCCGGCGCAGCGCAGTCAGGCGCTGGCGCTGCCGCGCACTTTGCAAGCGGTGGCAAAGCGGCTTTGCGATGGATCGGACGCGGACGCACATCTTGCATGGGGCCGCGACGAATTATTGCGCGGCGGATTTGACAGCGTCGATTATCTGGAACTGTGCGATGCTGAGGATCTGACGCCGCTCACCCACGTCGGCGCCCGCCCGGCCCGCCTGATCGTGGCTGCGCGTATTGGTAAAACCCGGCTGCTGGATAATATTGCAGTGGGCTGATTTGCTTCGCCGAAAAGGCTTATTCTCAATTGGCCCAAAAGCCCCAGCTACACTTCAAGGCTCGCCAGGATAGGCGCGTGGTCGGAGGGTTTTGGCCAGCCGCGCACCGCCTGGGCCACAGTAAACGCCCTGGGCGTATCCGCCAGCCCGGGCGACACCCAAATATGATCCAGCCTGCGCCCGCGATTGCTGGCCAGCCAGTCGGCGGCGC
>JAUSQH010000442.1 GCA_030652895.1 Alphaproteobacteria bacterium | reverse complement strand
AGAATGTCGTTCTGAATCGTACCCGCCAGTTTATCAGGCGTCACACCCTGTTCTTCGGCTGCGACAATGTAGTTGGCGAGGATGGGGATCACTGCGCCGTTCATGGTCATCGACACCGACATTTCGTCCAGCGGAATACCGTCGAACAGGATTTTCATATCTTCGACGGAATCAATGGCTACGCCGGCCTTGCCGACATCGCCGGTGACGCGCGGATGATCGCTGTCATAGCCGCGATGGGTGGCCAGATCGAAGGCGACCGAAAGCCCCTTTTGCCCTGCGGCCAGATTGCGCCGGTAAAAGGCATTGGATTCTTCAGCTGTGGAAAAACCGGCATATTGGCGCACCGTCCAGGGGCGGCCCGCATACATGCTGGCCTTGACGCCCCGCACATAGGGCGAAAAGCCGGGCAGGCTGTCGGCAAAATCCAGGCCCGCGACATCTGCCGCTGTATAGAGCGCCTTGATGTCAATGCCTTCCGGCGTGTGCCAGGTCAGCGTATCCAGCGGGCGCTTGCCCAGTTCCTTGGCCGCCAGCGCGCGCCATTCTTCCACTGTTGGTTTCTTCGCCATGAGCTATCCTAAATAACCGGTCCTGAATGCCTGTGATGCTGATTTTAATAGTCTAGCATATCCCGGAAGCTATTCGCCAGCCGGTGCTGCGCGTAACTGGCCAACGGGGGCCGGGGTCGCCGTCACGGGGACCGGCGCAGGGGGCGTGGGCCGCTTGCGGATCATCAAAGCCGGGATTACCGCCAGGACAAACACCCAGGTCAGCAGCGTAAATGCGTCCCGAAACGCCAGCATATAGGCCTGGGAAGTGATCATCCGGCCCAGATAAAACAGCGCCACATCCGCCCGCGTCAGTTCGGTCAGGCCCGCCATATCGAAAAACCCGGAAAGTTTGTCCAGCAGGTCCAGCGTAGCGGTGTTGGCCGATGTCTGGGTCGCTGTCATCGCCTCCAGAAAGAAATCCGTGCGCTGGGCCAGAATAATCGAGGTGAGGTTGACGCCAAACGCGCCACCGAGCTGCCGGATGAAATTATTTGTACCGGAGGCCTGCGAAATCAGATGCAACGGCATTCCTCCCATCGAGGCCGCGGTCATCGCAGGCATGACCATGCCGAGCCCCACGCGCCCAATCATCACCCAGATGGTAATCGTCACAAACGGCGCATTAATATCAAGGCCAGTTAGCAGATAGCAGGAAAAGGCGAAAATCAGCAGACCGATAATCATCGGAATATTCGCCCGAAACCGGTCACTCATGGCGCCTGCAACCGGAAACACGAACAGCATGATCAGCCCGGGCGGCATCAGCATCAATCCGGCTGAAAGCGCGGTGCTCCCCTGTACGGTCTGCAAAAAAAGTGGCGTCAGATAGGTCGAGCCGTAAAGCCCGGCGCCGAAAATAAAAATTACGATTGACGCCGCCGCAAAACCGGGTTGCAGGAAAACCCGTAATTGCAGCAATGGCTGCGGTGTGATCAGCTCCCACGCTAAAAATAAGACAAAACTGACGCCTGCCGTTATCAGACAGGTCAGCACAAAATTTTCATGCCAGCCCTGATCCTGTCCCTCGCTTAGGCCGACGAGCAATGTGCCGACGAACGTCGACACCAGCACCAAACCGGTCCAGTCAAACTTCTCACGCGGCCCGGTTGCTTCCCGGTCTGTCAGAAAAATTGAGCCAACTGCAATAGCCGCAATTAACAACGGCAGTTCCATAAGGAAAATGTACCGCCAGCCAAAATTGTCGATAAGCAGGCCGCCGAGACTTGGGCCAAGGGCGGGGGCCATCACGGTCCCCATGGCGAAAATCCCCATGGCGCGGCCACGCTGTTCGGGCGGAAATACCTGAAACATGATCATCATGGTCAGCGGTGTCATCATGCCCGCAGACGCGCCCTGAAATACGCGTACGGCGATCAGCATATCTTCATTGGGGGCAAACAACCCGGCAATCGACCCGCACGTGAAAAAGCAAAGGCTGACCACGAAGGTAAAACGTACGCCGAACGAATGCACCATCCAACTATTGGCAAGCATGGTGATGGTGCTGGAGGCGAGAAATCCGGTGGCGAGCCATTGCGCCTTGTCCTGGCCAATGCCAAAGGCGCCCATGATCTCCGGGATCACAACATTGACAATCGTCGCAGGTAACAGCGTCGCCAGGGTTCCCAGCATCGCCGTCATGACGGCAAGCCAACGGTAATTGGGGCCATACTCGGCGAATTTCTCGGCGATTAAAGCAGAGGTTGCCGGGCCGGTGGGCGGAGAGGAACCAGACGCGGCAGGGCTATCGTCCTTCGATGTCAACGGCGACCTCTACCATCATACCGGGCTTTAACATATGATCGCGCTGCTCCACATCAATGCGCACTTCAAGCCGCTGGGCGATCTTGGTGAAATTCCCGCTGGGATTGGGGTTGGGCAACAGGGCGAACTGGCTGGTCGCGGCGTTGCCGATGCGGACTACCTTGCCATCAAATTTTTCATCGGGATAGGCGTCCACAGACACGGTGGCGTGGGCGCCGATTTTGACATAGCGGATTTCGCCTTCTTTTATGTTGGCGTTGACCCATATGTTATTCGGGTCATGAACCATCAACAGCCTTTGCCCAGGGCGCACATATTCACCGGGATTGGCAAAGGTTTCATCAATGACGCCACCGATCGGGCTTTTCACTGCACGGTCGGAAATATCCAGCGCCTGACGCTCACGCTGGGTCATAAGCCGTGTTTCCTGCGCCGTCATCATCCGCAACCGTTCGTCCAGCACCTGCAGTTCAATGCGCGCGGCCTGCGCCGTCGCCATCGAGGCACGGCCAGCCTCCACCGCCGCCTGCGCACGTTGGCTTTCCTGCTGGGCCTTGGTCAGCCGGTTACGTTCTGTTTCCCAGCGCTGGGCTGCGATCACTTTATCCTTGTACAAAGAAGCTATACGTTTGAAGTCGGCCTGCGCGAGCTGCAAATCCGATGCTGCGCCACTGGATCGCGCCTGCACCTCGTTAAGCATTGCCTGGGCCATCTCGAACTGGCTTTTGGTACGCTGGTCCACCTGATCACGGCTAAGAGTCAATGCGGCTTTTTCGGCCCGTACGGCTTCCAGGCCTGCATCCAATTCGGCCAGCATCAGATTGGCCTCGCGCGCATCAATCTCAACCAGAAGATCGCCTTTGCGAACAGTTGCGCCTTCTTTGGCTGGAAAGCTGGCAATCCATCCCGCAGCCCGGCTGCTGATCGACACCATGGTCGAGGAAAGCCGGGAATCCGTTACATATACATGGGAATACCGGCCATATAACCAGGATCCAACCAGTACCAATGCAATCAGCCCTATAGCGCCAAGCAGCACCAGCCGAGCCCTGGGCGTACCAATCAGGTTGCCCACCAGTCCCTGGCCGCGGGCGCGCATCTTTGCGATGCCGTTTGACATATCGTTCATTGGTTTCCTGGGCCGTCTTATCGTTCTTGCCGGATTGGTTCCAAACTAAACCACTTACTCCGAAATGCTAAACTTAAATCTTTGATCATGAATATTTTGGCATGACTTTTCCGCATCCTTTTTCGTGCGTCATTGAAAATTAATTTATTGAGGCTTCCCGAATTCAATGAATCGGTGTTTACTATATCTGAGCTACTATATTTAGTGCGTGAACGAATCACGAAGAACCTGAATGTGCCGATTCGGCCTTGGCTTGTTCTATTTTGGTTCCAGCATTTTGGTGGGCTGTGGATAAGTTTGTTAACTTTTGCCAGGCAGTACTCTCTTGTGAATGGCGTTGGCAATTTGGCGGTTGCAGTCCCGCCCTCTGCGCGGCACAGTCAACAGCATGAATATTCATCCCCGCGACCGGTTTCAGGGTGCACGACGTTCATTTGAGTGCGGTGAAGTTACCGCAGTGCTGGGCCCCACCAACACGGGGAAAACCCACCTGGCGGTGGAGCGCATGCTGGGCCATGCCAGCGGCATGATCGGATTGCCATTGCGGCTTCTGGCGCGCGAAATATATGACCGTGTTGTGCGAATGCGCGGCGCGGCCTGTGTGGCGCTGATCACCGGTGAGGAAAAAATTCTGCCCGCGCGGCCGTCCTATTATGTCTGCACTGTCGAATCCATGCCGGTGAGCATAGAAACTGAATTTCTGGCGGTGGATGAGATCCAGCTTTGTGCGGATGCGGAACGCGGACATATTTTCACGGACCGGCTGCTCAATGCCCGGGGGCGGCGCGAGACCATGTTTCTTGGCGCGGAAACCATGCGCCCGCTGGTGCGCCACCTATTACCTGAAGCGCGCTTTGTAACGCGGCCGCGATTTTCCCAGCTTACCTATACCGGTTCAAACAAGCTCAGCCGCATGCCGCGCCGTTCGGCGATTGTGGCGTTCTCCGCCGACGCCGTTTATGGCATTGCTGAACTGATCCGCCGGCAGCGCGGCGGGGCCGCGGTTGTAATGGGCTCGCTCAGCCCGCGCACCCGCAATGCCCAGGTGGCGCTGTTTCAATCCGGAGAGGTGGATTTTCTGGTCGCAACCGACGCCATCGGCATGGGCATTAATATGGACGTGGACCATATTGCGTTTGCCAGCCTCAGTAAATTTGACGGCTTTGGCCACCGTGATCTGCGCCCCACCGAAGTAGGCCAGATTGCCGGGCGTGCGGGGCGTTATTTAAACGACGGCACGTTTGGCACCACTGGCGACGCGGGGCAAATGGACGAAGACCTGATCGCCCAGGTGGAAAATCATCGGTTTGATACATTGCGTACTATCAAGTGGCGCAATTCAGCACTGGATTTTGGCAGTATCGCCCGGCTGATCGCCAGTCTGGAAGAGCTGCCAGGCCTGCGCGGACTTGGCCGCACCCGGGAAAATTGTGATCTTACGGCATTGCGGCTGCTTGCGGCGGACACAGAGGTCGCCAGAATGGCCGGCGCCCCGGCTGCGGTAAAGCGCCTGTGGCAGGTCTGCCAGGTGCCCGATTTCCGAAAACTGGGGCCGGAGCTGCATGCACGGCTGCTGGCGGAGCTGTACCGCTATCAGATGAGCGACGCGGGGGTGCTGCCGGAAGACTATGTGGCGCGCCATGTAGACCGGTTTGACCGGGTTGACGGGGACATCGACGCCCTGTCGACACGCATTGCCCATATCCGTACCTGGACCTTTGTCGCCAACCGTTCCGGGTGGCTTGCTGATTCTAGCTATTGGCGGGAGCGCACGCGCGCGATAGAAGATAGGCTATCTGATGCACTACATGAAAAATTGACCTTGCGTTTTATCGACCGCCGCACCAGCGTGTTGATGAAACGGCTACACCAAAAGGAAGAGCTTATGGCTTCGCTCACCCCTGAGGGCGATGTAATGGTTGAAGGCGAATTTGTTGGCCGTCTGGACGGCTTTCGTTTTTCGGCTGACCCAAGCGTGGATGGTATCCATGCCCACACGCTGCGCAATGCGGCATCGCAAGCCCTGCAGGGCGAGATTGGCGCGCGCGCGTTCCGTCTGGATCGCCACGCCCGCATTGATGATGGCAAGATCATCGCTGTCGGCGATGACGGGCTGATTCGCTGGGAAGGTATGGTGGTGGCGCGGCTATCGCCTGGGGCGGACCTGCTAAGCCCCCGCGTTGAACTGATCGCAGACAGCGATCTGCTGTCCGGGCACGCGGAAATCGCCGTGCGCGAAGCACTGGAAGCGTGGTTGACGCGGCGCATCCGCGCTGTGCTGGAACCACTGTTCGCATTGCAGGAATCCACTGAATTGGCCGGGACCGGCAAAGGTTTGGCCTTTCAACTGGTGGAGACGTTGGGATTATTGCCGCGCACCAGCGTTTCGGGTTTTGTGAAAAATGTCGATCAGACCGAACGCGCCAAATTGCGCAAGCTGGGTGTGCGGTTTGGCGAGCACTATATTTACATGCCTGCGCTGATCAAGCCAGGTCCGGCCGCGATGAAGCTGCGGCTGTGGCGAATCAGCAAACGTATCGAATTTCCCCTGAGCATTCCCGCGGCCGGCCTGTCTTCGGTACCCACGGATCCGGCAATGCCGGAAGGATTTTATCTCATCGCCGGTTACGGCGAATGCGGGCCTCGGGCCATCCGTATCGATATGCTGGAGCGCTTACTGGTACAGCTACGGCAGAAAAATATGGCTGGGCCGTTCCCATTAACAGCCCAGCTCTGGTCGCCCGTAGGGTGCGGGGTGGCGGATTTTGAAGCCATTATGCGCGCGTTGGGCTATGCCCCGGTAAGCAGCGGCGCGGCCCCGGCGGGTGACGCGCCAGTAACGGATGCAGTTGAGGTAGATGAGACACCCAGCGAGATGACCGCGGAGGGCGAGGCGGAAGAACAACTGGTCATGGATTTGGCAGAGGAACTGGAAGAACCGACAGCCTCCAGACCGGACGAACCGCAGGGCGCAAATCTGGAACCGACTTTTCCGCCTGATCCTGAAATCCCGCAGGCCGTGGAAGCATCGGATACGGATGCGCCGGATGCAACAAGCCCCCCGCAAGTGCTATGGAAATTTCAACCGCCACGCCGCAGCCATTCGCCAAAAAATACGAAGCCGCGACGCGAACATGTCATCCCGCAGCGTAACGCGCCAAAGCGCGCCGTCAGCGAGACGCGTCTGCTCGATCCCGCCATTGTGCAGGCCCGCGAAGCGGAAAAGGCACAAAAGAACACCAATCAGCACAGGAATAATTCCAAGGGCAAGACGAAGCCCGCTAAGCCGCAAGGCAACATAAAACTGAGCAGCAAGCCCACGGAACAAAAACCCCGCCAACAGGCGGCCGAAAAACCCATCGATCCGGATTCGCCCTTTGCGGCGCTGCAGGCATTAAAGGAGCGCATGCAGAAATCAGCTTGAATGGAGGCGCATGACTGGGACCAGCGTAAAGCAACTTGAACATGTTGAAAGTAGCCTGCGCATTGATAAATGGCTGTGGCATTGCCGTTTTTTCAAAAGCCGTTCAGACGCTGCCCGCTTTGTCGCCAACGGTAAAATCCGCGTCAACCGCCGTCCCATTTCAAAGACCAGCCATGCGCTTAAGCGAGGAGATATTCTGACCTTTGTACGTCATGATGCCGTTATCGTCGTCAAGGTCCGGGCGCTGGGCGTCCACCGGGGTCCGCCAGCCGAGGCTAGACGATTATATGCGGATTTATCTGACGCACCACCGCAAAGCCCGGCCCGGCAGCACCCGCTTGCACCTGCCTCTCACGACATGCTAGATGGGGCCTATGGTCAACCGGATTATATCTCTGTTCACGCAGCAATCGGCTAAGGATTCAGCGGCCCCCCATCCTCATTCAATAGAGGAAAAGCATATCGCAGCGATAGCGCTTTTGCTGGAGGCAGCAACTCTGGACGGCCATTTCGGCGAACTGGAGCAGGCGGCAATCCGGCGCATCGCAGCCAGCCGTTTTGAACTGAACGAAGACGAGGTCACCACCCTGTTTGATCTCGCCCGGCAGCGTCACGACAGTACCAATCAGATGTTTGCCTTCACCCATCAGATCAAACAATCCTATACCCCGGAAGAACGCGTGGAAGTGATGGAAATGTTATGGGAAGTGGTTTATGCAGACGGCGTTTTACATGATTATGAAGCCAATCTGATGCGCCGGATTGGCGGGCTGATTTATGTATCGGATTTGGATCGCGGCAACGCCCGAAAACGGGTTATGGCGCGATTGGGAATTGAATGATAAGCAGTGCCGCCAGAAAACTGGTTTAGGCGTGCAATACGGAGGATTAGATGACTTATATCGTCACAGAGGCCTGCATTAAGTGCAAATTCATGGACTGCGTGGAGGTCTGCCCGGTGGATTGTTTCTACGAAGGCGAGAACATGCTGGTGATTCACCCGGACGAATGTATCGACTGTGGCGTGTGTGAACCCGAATGTCCCGCAGAAGCCATCGTCCCCGACACCGAGCCCGGCCATGAAAAAATACTCGCCGTGAACCGCGAATATTCGCTGAAATGGCCGAATATCACCGTGGCGGGCACCCCGCCCGATGACGCGGAAGATTTTAAGGGTGAGGACGGCAAGTTTGAGAAGTATTTCAGCCAAAAACCGGGACAGTAACTTGTTTTAGGGCGTTTTAGGGCGGGCGGACTAAAATGTTCGCCTGCTTGTCTTTTTTCGCGCCGTCAACGAGTTCTTAGGAAAAATCGGGCACAGTGCGCCGCATACTTATCCAAAAAGGGCGGCACACAGCATGTCAAAATTAAATCGTCGGCCATTCAGCGCCGAGTTACAGATCATGAACCAGACCGGGGCTAAAGTGGCCTCATTTGAGCCGGCGCATCGGGCCGTCCCGCGGCCTGCGGCATTTTCCGGCCAGGCGGAAATTCTTGCGGCAATTGCCGAGCTTCGCCAGGAGCTTTTCAACAAAAATAAGACCTCTCAAGCAGGCGCGGGCGAGGCACCGGAGGCCGCTACGGATAAATTATTGCGAGCCCATGCGCGCGACATGGAGGACGCAATTAAGTTGAAGGCGGAAATAGACCAGCTTTCAGCGGCAATCGACACGACAAAGCGCGAAATCGTCGCCATGCGTTACAAAAACGCGGATAAATATGAGCGCATCATCGACGTCACCCATGAGCTTGACGAGGTCGTTCTGGATACCGAACGGGCGACAGAAGGCATCCTCTCAAATTGTGAACAAATTGAAGCCCATATGGACGCCCTAGAATTGCAGGCAAGTTCGCCTGAAGAGCGTGCTGAATTAGCGGCGCTGGGCGAAAACGTGATCAAAATTTATGAAGCCTGCAACTTTCAGGATATTACCGGACAACGCATTACCAAGGTGGTGAATACATTGAAATTCATCGAACAGCGCCTTGATGTGATGATGAGCATCTGGGGTGGACAGGAAGAGTTTGCCGCGATCGAATTGCCAGACGAGGAAGTGGCGCATGAGGACGAGTTATTGCTCAATGGCCCGGCGCGCGAGGGCTCCGAAAGCGTCAGCCAGGACGATATCGACGCCCTGTTCGACTAGGAATAATTTCTCCAACCAGCCCCATTTTATTCACCCTGCCAATTGGCGGGGCGTTTTTCCAGCCACGCGCTTAGGCCTTCGTGATAATCCGGGTGCGTGATGGCGGCGTTCAGCAACTGTTCGGATTGCGCTACTGCCGCCGCCACGGATTGATGCTGATCGGCGTAGATTTGCTGTTTGGTCATGCGCAGACTGCCTGGGGCCGACTTTTCGGCCAGCATCGCCGCATACTCGCGCACATGGGGCATGAGTTCGTTCGCCGCCAGCACCTTGTTCAGCATGCCCATGGCTATGGCTTCTTCTGCCAGAAACACCCGGCTGGACAGCAAGATGTCCTGGGCGTGGGTCAGCCCCACAAGGCGCGGCAGCACCCAGGACAGGCCAAATTCCGCCGGGAAATTAAACCGTCCATGGGCGGCGGTGAACTTCGCCCCGGACGCAGCGAAGCGCAAATCCGCGTAACAGGCCAGCACCAGGCCGATG
>JAUSQH010000434.1 GCA_030652895.1 Alphaproteobacteria bacterium | reverse complement strand
GATCCCAATCCTTCCCATAAGAGAATCAGTATCGTATTGTCACAGCAGAAAAATTAATGAGTTCTCACCCTAGTCGCGGGCGTTCTGACATTTTCGAAGAAGACCTCGTTGGCATGCGTCGTCCGGCGCCCCAGCATCTTCAACGGCCTGATCCTGACGCCCGGCGCTTTCGCGTCCACCAGGAGAATGCTCATTCCGCTGTGGCGGGCAGCGGAAAGATCCGTCTTGCACACCACCACGAGGTAATCGGCGACGTGGGCGCAGGTGATCCAGACCTCCAATTCGCACCAAGCGAGTGTTCGAGGAGATCTGTGAACAGGTCCGCCGTGAAATGGCGGCTGGCGCCTTGCGTCCGGGCGACAAGTTACCACCTGAACGCGACCTGGCCCTCAAACTGCGCGTCAGCCGCACCGCTGTGCGCGAGGCATTACGCAGCCTCGAGATCGCGGGCGTTGTCGGCCTGCAGAAGGGCTCAAAGGGTGGTGCTTTCATCCTGAAAGGTGATCCTGATCTGGTCACCCGCTCGATCCGCGACATGTTCTATCTGGGTCGCATTTCACTCGATAGTTTGACCGAGGCCCGGACACTCGTCATGCAGATCGCCATGCAGCTTGCCTGCGAGCGTATCCGGCCCACGACGATTGCCGCGCTAGAAAAAAACGTTGACCGCTTGACGGGCCTTCCGCCAACTGGAGCCGTTTCGGATCGCCTCGCAATTAGCGCCGAATTTTATCGACTCGTTTCACAAGCGACCGATAATACCGTCCTTCAGGTAATCATCGAAGCACTCACGGACATCGTGCTGCAGCAGGTCGAACAGTCGAACCTCGATGTTTTTCCCAATCTTGTCGCGCACCGGCGTCGCCTGGTCGGATACATCTCCGAACGCAACGCGGAAGACGCCAAGCGGGAGATGACAGAACATCTTCAACGGCTTCGGCGTCACTTGATGCGGGCAGAACGTTTGGCCGCCGATCACAAGGCCGAGCGTGCATTGGCTGACGAAACGCCGAGCTAAGCGCCAGAAGAAATGTTCAAAGCACTACAAGAATGTGCGCAATCCTCACCGGGGTTCGCGAAGATTCCGGCCCGCCTCGACTGGACTGAGGTTAAATCATGACCCGGCATGGCACTTAGGTCATTACTGAGGCTCCGATAAAAACGGGCCGCTGCAAAGCGGCAGCGGCCCAAGTCTAGCACTACAGTTGCCTATTTGCTTTGAAGTGCGCGCGCTGAGCGGCGGCCTGGTGAGCTCTACGCCAGAGTGACCATGCGATGATATGTGCGGGTTGGATCCGCTTTCGGGCGAGCCTGATGGCGATGCGGCGGACTTCCTGGATTGACCAGCGGATCAAAGACGGCGTGGCTATGCTTTGGTTTTTGCCTTGGTTCGACGTTTGGTTTTTTTTGGCGGCGGCAGATTGGCGCGATGGCGGATCGCCGCCATCATAGCGAAGGCGAGCATCACCAGGGAAACGTGGCGATGCCATCCATGCCAGGATCTGCTCTCGTTGTGATCGAGCCCGAACTCGTTTTTTGCGGCTTTTCCTCAATCGCCCACCGATGGCCTTCGACCGCCACCAGCGTTTCGATGGATGTTCCCGCTGGACACCACGTGGTGAAGAAGGCGCGATCGCCATCGGCGATATGACGACGGATCAGCAGACCGCGCGTCCACAGACCTTGATTTGCACTGTTGAATTCTTCGACCTCGAGATCGGCCAATTCGAGATAACACCAATCATGCAGCCGCGGTCCTTTGGTTCCGGCCCCTGCCGACAGGCGTTTCCAGTCGGACGAGTGCCGCGTCCGGGCGATGTCTGCGGCCTTGCCGGCGACGGATCGCCGCTTGCCCCAGGATTGAAACGCATGAGTGCTGCTGACCCCGAGTACATAGCCTTTACCTGCCTGGCGTAGTTGCTGTTCGATATCGCCAACACCGTAGACGGTGTCACCAGCAACCCACTCGAATGGTACAGACGCGGCTATGGCGCGTGCGATCATTCTGGTTGCAAGCTTTGGTTTGGTCGCAAAGCCAGCATCGAGGGGCACGTATGCGGCTTCCAGGCGATCTGGATCGTCGGTCCATTCCTTCGGAAGATACAGCGCCCGATCGATGAACGCATGACCGTGGCGCGAAACGTAGGTAGCGAAGACGCCGATCTGGCAGTTCGTGATCTTGCCCGCGGAACCAGTGTATTGCCGCGCCACTCCGCACGACGCCTTGCCCTGCTTGAGAAAGCCGGTCTCGTCGATCACGAGGACCGCATCGTCATCCGCCAAATGCTCGATGACATAATCGCGGACGATATCGCGCAAGGCATCCGCATCCCAATCCCTGCGACCCAGGATCGCCTGTTGCCGCCATGGGCCAGGGTCGCCTGCGGCCTCAGCGCGCATCCAACCGGTCTTGCGTTGCTCATCTCCGAGCAGACCTTCCAG
>JAUSQH010000424.1 GCA_030652895.1 Alphaproteobacteria bacterium | reverse complement strand
GGCTTGTTCTCGTGGTACTGGCTGCCGCATCTGCCGATGGTGGTGTTGTTCTTCATCAGCGCACTTGCCGAAACCAACCGCCCGCCGTTTGACTTGCCGGAAGCGGAGTCCGAGCTGGTGGCCGGGTTCATGGTGGAATACTCCTCGACCCCATACCTGTTGTTCATGGCCGGAGAATACATCGCCATCTTCCTGATGTGCGCTCTGATGACGCTGTTGTTCTTTGGCGGCTGGCTGTCGCCCATTCCGGGGCTGCCTGATGGCTTCTTCTGGATGTTCATCAAAATGGCGTTCTTCTTCTTCCTGTTCGCCATGGTGAAAGCCATCGTGCCGCGCTATCGCTACGACCAACTGATGCGCATTGGCTGGAAAGTCTTCCTGCCGCTGAGCTTGGGTTGGGTTGTGCTGGTGGCATTCCTTGCGAAATTCGAAGTTCTGGGCGGCGCTTGGGCCCGCTGGACGATTGGGGGCTGATGATGGCTAACATCGACTGGAACCGCGCGACCCGGTATTTCCTGTTACAGGATTTTCTCAAGGGGTTTGCCCTGGGGATGAAGTACTTCTTCGCACCTAAGGCCACGCTGAACTATCCGCATGAAAAAGGGCCGCTGTCGCCACGATTCCGTGGCGAACACGCGCTACGCCGCTATCCCAATGGCGAAGAACGCTGCATCGCCTGTAAATTGTGCGAAGCCATTTGCCCGGCCCAGGCGATCACTATTGAGGCGGGGCCGCGTCAGGATGATGGCAGCAGGCGCACGATTCGCTATGACATTGACATGACCAAATGTATTTATTGCGGTTTCTGCCAGGAGGCGTGCCCGGTGGACGCTATCGTAGAAGGGCCGAATTTTGAATTTGCGGTGGAAAATCGCGATGAACTTTTCTACGACAAGGCGCGGTTGCTATCGAATGGCGACCGCTGGGAATATGAAATTTCTAAAAACATCGAGTTGGACGCGCCGTATCGTTAATTCAGGTCCGGGTGCGGGCTGCGGGAAGTTTGAGGGGAAATAGGGAATGATCATTCAGGCGCTGGCGTTTTACCTGTTTGCGGCCGTGACAATCGCGGCCGCCTTCCTGGTGATTACGGTGCGCAATCCTGTGCATTCTGTATTGTTTTTGATCCTCACTTTTTTCAACGCGGCCGGGTTGTTCGTGCTGCTTGGCGCGGAATTCCTGGCGATGATGCTGGTCATTGTATATGTCGGCGCGGTAGCGGTGCTGTTCCTGTTTGTGGTGATGATGCTGGACATTGATTTCGTTGAATTGCGGCAGGGATTTTTGAACTATCTGCCTGTTGGCGGCGTGGTTGGTTTTATTCTGGCGCTGGAGCTGATCCTGGTTGTGGGCGCAAATAGCGTAGTTACAGCGCCGGAGGGCGTGGCGGCGTCCCCCACGCCCGCGCTTGGCGAGGTGACAAACACGGAAGCGCTCGGCCGTATTCTCTATACCGATTACGTCTATCTGTTTCAGACGGCGGGCCTGGTGCTGCTGGTGGCGATGATTGGCGCCATCGTGCTGACCCTGCGCACCCGTGAAGGCGTGCGCAGGCAGAATATATCAGAGCAGGTCGCGCGCACACCAGCACTGGGGATGGAGCTGAAAGACGTGAAGCCGGGGCAGGGGATATAAAAGCATGGAAATAGGCATCTCCCATTACCTGACCGTCGCAGCGATTTTGTTCGCCATTGGCGTGCTGGGTATTTTCGTCAACCGCAAGAACATCATCATCATTCTGATGTCGGTGGAGTTAATCCTGCTATCGGTGAATATAAATCTGGTGGCGTTTTCTTCTTTTCTGAACGATCTGGCCGGACAGGTGTTTGCGCTGCTGGTGCTGACGGTTGCAGCGGGCGAGGCGGCCATCGGCCTTGCCATTCTGGTCGTATATTTCCGCAACCGCGGTTCTATCGCGGTTGAAGACATCAACCTGATGAAGGGTTAGGACGCAGGGATGTATAGCGCGATTGTTTTCCTTCCCTTTATTGGCGCGTTGATCGCGGGGCTGTTTGGCCGCCGCATTGGTGACACTGGCGCGCAAGTTGTGACCTGCGGCGCCATGGTGATTTCCGCGCTGTTATCGGTTGTCGCGCTGTATCAGGTTGGCTTTTTGCACCAGCCCGAAACGGTACAGGTGCTGCGCTGGATTGATTCCGGTGCGTTCGAGGTTGACTGGGTGTTGCGCATCGACACACTGACCGCTGTAATGCTGGTGGTGGTGACGGGGGTAAGCTCGCTCGTTCATATTTATTCTGTCGGCTATATGGCGCACGATCCGCACAAGCCGCGCTTCATGGCCTATCTGTCGCTGTTTACTTTCGCGATGCTGATGCTGGTGACGGCGGACAATTTTCTGCAAATGTATTTTGGCTGGGAAGGGGTCGGTCTGGCGTCCTATCTGCTGATCGGGTTCTGGTATAAACGTCCGGCAGCCAATGCGGCGGCGATCAAGGCCTTTGTCGTCAACCGGGTTGGCGATTTTGGTTTCGCCCTTGGCATCATGGCGATATTCATGGTGTTCGGCACTTTGTCCTTCGACGCAGTGTTTGCGCAGGCGCCGGAAATGGCGGGCAAGACGTTCGACTTCCTTGGCTGGCAGCCGGATATTCTGACCACTATCTGCCTGCTGTTGTTTGTTGGCGCCATGGGCAAGTCGGC
>JAUSQH010000422.1 GCA_030652895.1 Alphaproteobacteria bacterium | reverse complement strand
GCGCTCATCAGCGGCAACAACGTGCGCATCCCGGCCCATTACCACGGCTGCATCGTCGGCGTCACGCTGGCGCTGATGGGTCTGGTCTACCACCTGCTGCCGCGCCTGGGCTGGCGCGCGCCGGCCGGCCGGCTGGCGGTGCTGCAGCCGGCGCTCTACGGCGCCGGGCAACTGCTGCACATCGTCGGCCTGGTCTGGTCGGGCGGCTACGGCGTGCAGCGCAAGGTCGCCGGCAGCGAGCAAGTGCTGCGCAGCGGCGCCGAAGTCGCCGGCATGGGCTTGATGGGGCTGGGAGGGCTGGTCGCCATCGCCGGCGGCATGCTGTTCATCGTTGTCGTCTGGCGGGCCATGCGCCGCCCGCGGGGCCGATGATCAGCCGCCTTCAAGCCGGCCTGCGCTGGCTGTTCATGCACGCCGAGGCGCTGTTCAACCGCGCGTTCGGCGACCGGCTGAACCCGCTCTACCACCTGGGGGCGACCAGCTTCTGGCTGTTCTGGGTCGTCGGCGTGACCGGGCTCTACCTGTTCGCCTTCTTCGACACCGGCGTCGCTGGCGCCTACCAGTCGGTGAACGATCTGACGCAGCGGCAGTGGTTCGCCGGCGGTGTGATGCGCAGCGTGCACCGTTATGCCTCCGGCGCGATGGTGGCGACGATGCTGGTGCACATGCTGCGCCATTTCGCCTTCGACCGGCTGCGCGGCTTTCGCGCCTTCTCCTGGCTCACCGGGGTCGGGCTGATCTGGGGTGTTTATGCGGCCGGCATCAACGGCTTCATGCTGCCCTGGGACCGGCTGGCGCAGTTCGTCACCGTCACCAGCTTCGAGTGGCTGGACTGGTTGCCGAGCTTCGGCGGCGCGCTGATCCGCAACTTCATCTACCCCAGCAGCGTCAGCGACCGCCTGTTCTCGCTGCTCGTGTTCATCCACATCGGCGTGCCTTTGCTCGTGCTGCTGCTGATGTGGGTCCATGTGCAGCGCGTGCCCAAGGCGCAGACGCAGCCGCCGCGCGCCATCGCCGTCGGCACGGTGGCGATGCTGCTGGCCTTGTCGCTGGCGCTGCCGGTGACCAGCCAGGGCGGCGCGGCCGACCTGGCCACCGCGGTGACGACGCTGGAGCTGGACTGGTTCTTGCTGCCGCTGTTCCCGCTGCTCGAACGCTGGCCGCTGGGCAGCGTGTGGGCGCTGGTGAGCGCGGGCACGGCCTTGCTCGTGCTGCTGCCCTGGCTGCGGCTGCGCCGGCGCGGCGCGGCACCGGCCGGGCACCGCATGACAGTGCATCCGGGGGCGATCGCGCTGCCGGTGCGCGCCGGCGAAACCTTGCTCGAAGCCGGGCTGCGCGCCGGCGTCGCCCTGCCTTACGAATGCCGCAATGGCGGCTGCGGCGTCTGCCTGTGCACGGTGCTCAACGGCCGCGTCGACCACGGCGCCTACCAGCCGGCGGTGCTGACCGGCACGATGCGCGCCGGCGGCCAGGCCTTGCTGTGTTGCGCGACGGCGCTCGAAGACGTCGAGGTCGAGGTCGCCGGCGCGCTGCTGCCTGCGGCGGCGGTGCGGCGTTTGCGCGCCCGCGTCGTCACGATGGAACGCCTGAGCGACGACGTGATGCGGCTGATGCTGGCGCTGCCGGCCGGCGAGCGCATGCGCTTCAGCGCCGGCCAGTACATCG
>JAUSQH010000416.1 GCA_030652895.1 Alphaproteobacteria bacterium | reverse complement strand
CAATATTTGACAGGGATTCAAACCCATAGTGCAGCGGCTTATGGAATAGATATCGAGCCACGACAAAAAATAAACCAAAAACCTCACCAAGCATTGCCACATACAAGATTTTCAGGAACTCTACATCAAGCTCCAGTTTCCCTAAACCAATCCCAACCAGAAGCGCAATTCCGCTGACGGATTGAAAAGCAGCGAGCAAGAAAATCATTAGCGCGCACCGACCGCGCAGTTTCCGCTCATGGTCCGCTTGCGCCGACCACACCGCAAGGAATGTCTTCGTCCTCTCTCTCTCTGCCCATTCTGCAAAGTTATTTGGATTCCATAGATCACCCGGCTCAATTTTGTCGCCCACCTGCAATTCTATTGAAGGCACCTTTGCATCTTTCATTTCTGGGCCTCAAACAGACCAAGTTCCCGCAGGCGCTGAACGACAAGCACTTCAGGTACCTGGAAGAGCGCTGCTACTCCATGGATGTCCCTCACTTTTTTCCACGCTGTTGCGATAGCTTTGGGATCAAGAAGAATTGCAGCGGCCAATGCCGATGCAAAGTCGTCCTCGTTTCCTTTGTCAGCATGCACTAATTCGTCGAGCAATTCTTTCATACTCGGATCACTCATCTTCTCGCTTTCGAGAATTATATGAGCAAGTTCTTTTGCGATTGCGAACCGCTTCCAAGCGGGACTAAGCTCTTGGTTTACGAATATCTTTATGTGGCCATCTCCAAATTTCTGAACCACGCTGTTGAGTTGGGCTCCAAGTGTATCGACGTTGTAAACTTCAATTCTCAGTTTCTGAGCAAGGCGTACCGGATCAATTGACACGACGTCTGCCGAACTCGCCTCGCGATACTCGCGAGCAATGTCTTCTATATTCATCTCTCGCTTTTCCTTTGTGCCTACAACTGACTATCAGATGCTCCGTTCTGCCTACTCAATATCAAAGTATCGCCCGAACAAATGGTGCTACTGATATCCACTACCTTCCTTGATCACCCTTGCCACCATTTCCGAATTGTAGTGGATCATTTTGAAGTACGAGACAATCGCGCTGTCGAGTTTCGAGCGGCCCTGCTCCCAGTCGCGCAGGCGCGCGACATTGATATGGTAACGCGCGGCGAACGCCTCCTGGCTCAAATCCGTTTGCGCGCGAACTGACTTCACGAAGCGCGCCGCCTTGGCGCGTTCCAGTTGCTCATCGGTCAGTTCCGGCGCATCGGCATCGAGCACGGGTTCGCGCGCGTTGAAGCGCGGCTTCTTCGCTTCCGAGAAGCCGGATGCCTTCTTCTCCGTGCGCTTATATCGAACGGTCGCCATAGGCGTTGCGCTCCTTCCTGCTTGCGGGCCGCGCCGAAATGATCCGGCAGATGCCGCCGCGCATTGTGTAGCTAACGGTCAACACAACATCATCGACCACGCCCACCGTGTT
>JAUSQH010000414.1 GCA_030652895.1 Alphaproteobacteria bacterium | reverse complement strand
GGTTTCCAGGCAGCAGTCGTTCAGACGCATGGGTTCGGAAATCCAGCGCGCCTTCAGATATTGCTCCATGGTCAATTCCTGGCCCTTCATAAAGGCGCGGTCATTGAGCTGGGCATGCTTGCGGGCGGCGACGGCGATATGGCCGGTGGCTTCGTCGGGCACATTGTATAGTTTTTTATGGCGCATCGCGAACCAGCTATACATCTGCACTGGCGACGTAATGCCGTAGGGCATGTAAAAATCCTTGATGGTGGTATCAAGCACGTTCATGCCCATGGGCCGCGTCGGCGGAATGCCAGGTTTCGGACGCAGCGCCGAATAGCCATTCCAGCCCAGCGTGATCAGCACATTATTGCACACCCCCAGAGACACCATGGCGGCGGCGTTCTGAATGGCCGTGGTCGGGCTGGCGCCGCCCATATGCACGGTTGAACAATAGCGTAAATTCTCGATACCGAGATTGGCGGCCAGTTCTTCGCCCGTAGTATAGGCAGGCGCTGGCACCAGGCCATCAATATCATGCGGACTAAGCCCTGCATCGGCGATGGCCTTGCGGCCCGCTTCCAGCATCATTTCGACGGCGGTAACCTTGGCACCCTTGACATAGTCAGTTTCGCCAATGCCGACGATAGACGCTTTTTCGCTGAAATTAAGAGTTTCACCCATATCGCGTTTTTCTCCCTGCTTTTGCAACGCCAGGCTATGGCGCCGCTCGTTCAAACTATTATAATCAACTCTTATCCGCTGGCAGCAAAAAAACGACATGCCCGCATAAATTAAGGAGAAAGACGCCATGCCCATCAGAACTCCGGTCTGTGATATGTTCGGAATCGAAAAGCCTATATTTCTCGCGGGCATGGGCGGCGTCGCCTATGCCCAGATCTGCGCGGCGGTGTCGCAGGCGGGCGGCTATGGCACGCTGGGCATGGCGGCGGCGACGCCCGAAGAAATCCGCACCGAGATGCGCGCGGTGCGGGCGCTGACCAAAAAGCCGTTTGGCGTTGATCTATTGGCGGCGCAGCCGGAAACCATCGACCGCGCCATTGATATAATCATCGAAGAAGGCGCATCTTCATTTATCGCAGGATTGGGCGTCCCCCATGCGGTAATCGAAAAGTGTCACAAAGGCGGGCTGAAGGTCGTGGTCATGTGCGGCAAGGTTGCCCATGCCCAAAAGGCGGAACAGGCAGGCTGTGACATGGTGGTGGCGCAAGGCACCGAAGCCGGTGGCCATACCGGCCAGGTCGCGGGCATGGCGGTGATCCCGCAAATTGCATCGGCCGTAAAGATTCCGGTACTGGCGGCGGGCGCCATTGTCGATGGCCGCACCATGGCTGCGGCCCTGGCGCTGGGCGCGC
>JAUSQH010000409.1 GCA_030652895.1 Alphaproteobacteria bacterium | reverse complement strand
CGTTTCCGCAAGCACCTTCGTAATCGCTGCCGTCAACGACGTCTTGCCATGGTCAACATGCCCAATCGTGCCAATGTTGCAATGCGGCTTCGTACGCGCAAACTTCTCTTTCGACATGTTCTGCTCTACCCTCGAACTTCTGGTGTACCGAAAATAACCTGAACCCTTTTAACCTAAACGGACCTTCTGTAGCTGGAGCGGGCGGAGGGAATCGAACCCTCGTCTTCAGCTTGGAAGGCTGTGGCTCTACCATTGAGCTACGCCCGCACTTTCACTCAATCTTTTTTCATCACCACACGTATACGCCCAACACACCCGCAATGGTGGAGGGGGTTGGATTCGAACCAACGTAGGCTATGCCAACGGATTTACAGTCCGTCCCCTTTAGCCACTCGGGCACCCCTCCTGTTACCTAGCCATAGACCAAGCCCTTGGACAGACAACGGCCTTAGACATAAACGGCAGCACTCCAATCAATTGCAGGCCGCCGGAATACGAATAACTACCCTTCACTGTCAACAGAATTCGCGTACGCAAGAACGGCGCGGGGCCACTCCAGCACCACGAACCGGTTATTGCGTCACTTGAGGTTGCACACTATAAGCCCTCCCATGGTTCAACGCAAGTATCCCAATCAGCCTTCCGAGCACCCCCCCAAACCGGGTGGAGCTAAAAAATCGCACCGCCCGCCCCCCGGTAGACGGCCCCCGCGCGCGGGTACGCCAGCCACGGAAGGCATGTGGTTGTATGGGTTGCACCCCGTTGTGGCGGCGCTGCGCAACCCGGATCGCACAAAATTACAATTTTTCGCGACATCAAATGCGCTTGAAAATCTGTCGGCGCACGTAACAAGCCCCACTCCAGCCCCGGAAATCAGGGATTCCCAGCAAATTGCCAAGCTGTTGCCCGCTGCTGCGGTGCATCAGGGGCTGGCCTTGCGGGTGCAGCACCTGCCCGAGCACGACCTGAAAGAAGTCTGCGCCCCACACGAAAATGGGACTCCGCGCCTTGTGGTCGTCCTGGATCAGCTGACTGATCCGCAGAATGTGGGGGCGATTCTGCGCAGTTGCGTGGCGTTCGGCGCCACCGCAGTCATTCTGACGGGCCATCATGCGCCGCCCGCGTCAGGTGTTCTGGCAAAGGCCGCATCGGGCGCGCTTGATCTGATTCCCGTCGTCCGGGTCGTCAATCTGGCCCGCGCCATGGAGCAACTGGCTGAACTTGGCTTCTGGCGGGTCGGGCTTGATTCGGAAGCCTCACACCCCATAGCCGACATTGATCTGAGCGGTAATATTGCGCTCGTCCTTGGTGCAGAAGGCAGCGGACTACGCCAGCTTACTGCCCGCAAATGCGATTTTCTCGCCCGAATCCCGGCAAATGGGCAATTAGCCAGCCTGAATGTTTCCAACGCCGCCGCAATCATATTATATGAGGTAGCCCGCCGTCGCACCCCAGCGTGAGAACGAATTAAATGACCAGACAGCTGATGGAAGAAATCCTGACCCGCCGTTCCGTTTCCGCACGGTTGCTTGGTGACCCGGGCCCGGATGACGCGGCGCTTGAAAAAATCCTGCAAGGCGCAAGCCGCGTTCCGGATCACGGTAAAATTCATCCGTGGCGATTCATTGTCATTCGCGGTGAAGCGCGAGAGACATTGGGCCAAGTGTTGCGCGATGCCTATCACGACCAGGAGGCCGCCCCATCACCCGCCAAACTTGATCTGGAAGCGACACGTTTTACCCGCGCGCCTCTGGTGATCGGCGTGGTGTCACGCATCGTGTCGCCGCACAAAATTCCTGAATGGGAACAGACTTTGTCTGTGGGCGCGGTGTGTCTGAATTTATTATATTCCGCACATGCGATGGGCTTTGGCGCCAACTGGATTACGGAGTGGTATGCCTATCATCCCAAAGTGCGCGCAGCACTTGGCCTGGCTGAAAATGAAAAAATCGCAGGCTTCGTCTATATCGGCACCGCATCGATGAAACCCGAAGACCGCCCGCGTCCCGCTCTTGGCGAAGTAGTGAGCGAGTGGCGCGCACCGCTGGGGTGAGGCATGCCTGAACCCAGTGACATAAACGCATTGCTGAAAATCATGGCGCGGCTGCGCGCACCGGATGGCTGCCCGTGGGACCATCAACAGACGTTTGACAGCATCGCGCCCTACACAATCGAGGAAGCTTATGAGGTCGCTGACGCGATTGCGCGCAACGACATGCCGGACCTGAAAGATGAATTGGGCGACCTGCTGTTTCAAACCGTTTATCATGCGCAGATGGCGCAGGAAATTGGTGCGTTCAATTTTTCCGATGTCGTAGAAGCAATCTGCACAAAGATGATTTCCCGCCATCCACATGTGTTCGGCGATGCGGAAATCGCAAACGCCGAGGCGCAAACCGTGGCCTGGGATGAATACAAGGCCCGTGAGCGCGCCGCGAAACCGGGCGGTGACACGCGCAAAGGCTTGCTGGATGAGGTGCCGCTGAACTTGCCCGCCCTCACACGCGCCGTCAAACTGCAAAGCCGCGCCGCCAAAGCAGGCTTTGACTGGCCCGAAATCGCACCGGTGATAGAAAAGGTCCGCGAAGAAATCGGCGAGTTGGAGGTTGAAATCTCAAGCGGCGCCAGCGCGGCGCGCCTGGGCGATGAGCTGGGCGATATTCTGTTCGCCACAGTCAATATTGCGCGTCATTTGAAACTTGATCCGGAGACTGCGCTGCGCGCCGCCAGTCAGAAATTTGAGCGCCGTTTCGCCTATATCGAACAGCGTCTGGCGGAAACCGGCAAACAGCCCTCGGGGTGTACGCTGGCGGAACTTGACGCCCTGTGGGACGCGGCAAAGCGCGATGAGGCCGGCTAAAAACCTGCCGCGCAACGAAGTCCGAAAACCGCCAGTCTGAAGTGTAAATCCGTGTAGAATGGGCGCCATGACACTGGATCGCCACGCCTGTTACAGCGCCCTTCTGGCGCGCGACGTCCGTTTCGACGGGCGGTTCTTTACGGCCGTTAAAACCACGGGTATTTATTGTCGGCCTGTGTGCCCTGCCCGCCCGCCAAAGTTTGAGAACTGCATTTTTCTTCCTACCGCCGCCGCCGCGCAGGAAGCGGGCTTTCGATCGTGCCTGCGCTGCCGGCCCGAAAGCTCGCCCGACATTGGCGCATGGCGCGGCACCTACGCCACAGTGTCGCGCGCACTTGCACTAATTGACGCCGGTGCGCTGGATACAGGCAATGTCGAGCGGTTAAGCGCGCGGCTGGGGGTTGGCGAACGGCACTTGCGCCGCCTGTTCACGCGCCATATTGGCGCATCGCCCGCCAGCGTCGCGCATACCCGACGGGTATTATTCGCCAAGCAGCTGATCAGCGAAACCACCCTGCCGATGACGCAGGTCGCACTGGCCAGCGGTTTCGGCAGCGTGCGCCGCTTCAACGAAACCTTCCAGCAGCTTTTTGGCCGTCCGCCGGGCGCCTTGCGCAGGAAAACCAGCACACCGGACACCGTTTCATCTTCGGGCATTACGCTCTCGCTGCCCTACCGGACGCCCTATGACTGGGAGGCAATGCTGAACTTCCTTTCAGCGCGCGCCATCCCCGGGATAGAAGCGATAGCTGATGGCGCATACCGTCGCACCATCATGCTTGACGATCTCATTGGTTGGGTTGACGTAAGAAATGATGCCAAATCAGGCGTTCTGTGCGCAACCGTGTCCTTTCCCGATTTCAAGCAGTTACCCATCATCATCGCGCGGCTGCGGCGTATGTTCGATGTTACTTCGGACCCGTGCGCGATTGGTGCGGCGCTGTCGCGCGATCCAATGCTGGCGGGCCTTGTCGCAACAAGGCCCGGTTTGCGCGTACCTGGGGCATGGGATGGTTTTGAAATAGCGGTCCGCGCGGTGCTGGGTCAGCAAATTACCGTATCGGCAGCCACCCGCCTTGCTGGAAAACTCGTATCGGCCTTTGGCCCGGAAATGCCTGGTCATGCGGCCCCTATGGGATTGACGCATTTATTTCCATCGGCAGAGCAGTTAGTGAACCGGGATATCGCCCAAATTGGCATGCCGCGCGCACGTGGCGCCACCATTGTCCATCTGGCTGCCGCCAGGATCGCCGATCCGCATCTGTTTGATCCCTCTCAAAGCCTGGAGGAGGCCGTTGCGCGCCTGTGCATAATACCTGGTATCGGTGCATGGACGGCGCACTATATCGCCATGCGCGCACTGCGTGAGAGCGATGCCTTTCCCAGCGGGGACATCGCGCTGATGCGGGCGCTAAGCACGAATCAGACAAAACGCATAAGCGCGTCGCAGTTACATTCGCGTTCCGAGGCCTGGCGTCCCTGGCGCGCCTATGCGGCGCTGCACCTCTGGACCTCGGATGCCGCGTCCACGCCCCCCGTGGCAAAAAGGATATGGCCCATGCGTCTGCTGATTGATCGCCTGCCATCACCCATTGGCGATAACTTCGTTGTTTGGGATGAACAGGGGCATGTGCGCGCAATGGAATTTGAAAATTACGAAGCACGGATGCAGAATTTGCTTCAAAAATATTATGGCGCCGTCGACCTTAACACCGGCAGACTTCCCACGAACATCTCGGAAAAATTGGAGGCCTATTTTAACGGCGATCTCGCGTCCCTGGATACAATCACTGTCGCAACTGGCGGAACCCCGTTTCAACGTGACGCCTGGTCGGCATTGCGCAGAATTCCTGCCGGTACCACCGTGTCCTATGGATATCAGGCGGCGATGATTGGACGACCGAAAGCCAGCCGTGCGGTAGGCGCAGCCAATGGCGCCAATGTTATTGCGATAATCTTACCGTGTCATCGGGTAATCGGGAGCACCGGCAAGCTGACCGGCTATGGTGGCGGCATCGAACGTAAACGATGGCTGATAGCGCATGAAAGGCGTTATGCCAGCTAGAGCAATATCCAGCTAACGAGCCGCGTCATCAATGGACGAGACGTGCTCGATCAACAGGTTCAGTCTTGTGCGATCACGTATATATAATGTTTTCGTTTTCCGCTCGATAATGCCTGCGCTGGCTAATTGGCTCATTACCCGCGCAACGGTCTCACGGGTAGTGCTCGCTTTGGCTGCGATTGCTGACTGGGTAGGGCTCGGATAAATTAACCAGGAACCTGGCCGGACCGGATCCTCGATAATCAATTTTGAGAGTTCGCGATACACGCGTTGATGTGCGCCAAGAGTAGCCAAATCCATGATACGGTCATCGCAGATGCGTACTATTCTGGCGAGCTTTTCCAGAACGCGAACGCCCACCTCTGGATGTTTTCCAAGCACATCTCGAAATGCCGCCGGACTAAGGGACGCCAGCAGACAATCCTGATGCGCTACGACATTGGCTGAGCGCGGCTCCCCGTCAATGGCGGCCAGTTCACCGAAATAACCCCCGCATTTAACCTCGGCATAGGCAACTTCTCTGCCAGTCAGAGAAAAGTTAACGATCCTTACTTCACCGGTCACAACAAAAATAATATCCCGGCTGAGGCTGTCTCTTGTCAGTATCTGGTCGCCCGACTTGCATTTACGCCAAACACAAGCGCGCTCAATACGTTTCAATTCGTCCGTATCGAAACCCGCGAATAACACGTTTGCACTAAGTGAATTGCCCGGGGCATCGGCCGCAATGACAATACCGGGAAGATCATCCCTTGGTTCAACCACTTACCCCCCCCTTTCGTGCTACCCGTTGTTTTCCAACCCACCAACCTCACCTGAGCGCGGCGGGCAGAAACCGCAAATGTCGCGTTGCTCCATTGTGACCAAAATCACCCGTACCCGCAATTATTTATAATAATACCAACAAACGGGCAGCTACGTGATTTCGGTCACAAAGCTTTAGCACATTCATCAATAATATACAGTTTCCTCTCCGGAGGAACCCAACCCCAACTCGCCCCATACCGAAAAGGTTTGGGGCTTTTTTTTAAAAAGCGGTCGCGCCACCATCCACATTGATGGTTTGGCCGGTAACAAAGGCCCCTGCGGCCGAGGCCAGAAACACCGCCGCTCCGGCAATCTCATCTGGCGCGCCAATTCGTTTCAAAGTAGAACCAGAAACCGAATCCTCAAGAATATCCGGATCGCTCCAAAGCGCTTTGGCAAAATCCGTTTTGACCAAACCGGGCGCGATGGCGTTGGCGCGAATATTATGCACTCCAAATTCAACAGCGATATTGCGCGCCAGCTGCATATCCGCAGCCTTGGAGATACAATAGCCGCCGATCACAGTATTACCGTGATGACCGCCAATCGACGAGATGATGATGATAGAACCATCCTTGCGGGCGATCATCTGCGGCAATACCATATTGCACAGCCACTGATTTGACAGGATGTTGGATCTCATTATCCGCTCAAAAGCGTCGTCAGGAATGTCCAGCATCGAGCCAAAATGCGGATTCACCGCAGCATTGCAAACTAAAGTGGTGACCTTGCCCCACCTGGCGTCTGTCTGATCGACCAGGTTCTGCAACTGCTCCTTATAGCCAATATTGCAGGCTATCGGGATCGCAACTTCCGCGCCCTTTCCCCATTTCTCGTTGACTGAAGCCGCCACCCGTTCGCAGGCGTCCATCTTGCGGCTGGAGATAACGACCTTCGCCCCATGCTCCGCCAGACGGTGGGAAATCGCTTCGCCAATACCTTTGGTGGCGCCGGTAACGATGGCAACTTTACCTGTCAGATCAAAAAGAGACATTGATTAGCCCTTTACACCTAGGGGCGCGCCGCCAACCGAGCTTTGAGCTAATTTAGCCACTGGCGGACGCATGAATAGCGTCATGATGATAGGTATTATCGCCACCGCCGCAAATGTGACAAATACAGGCGTATAGCTGTTAACCGCTTCGAAAATGTGGCTGGCGACGATTGGACCCGTCGCGCCTACCAGGATGACCACCAAAGCATGGATGGCGATCAAACCAGCATAATTCTTGGGACCGTAATAATTCGCCACCAGCGCGGGGCTCGCAACAATCGCCATGCCGTTGCCCGCGCCCAGAACCACTGCGAACGCATACACCATCACCGTTGAATCCAAGTAGATCACCATAATCATGGAAATAACTTCCAACGCCAGGCCGCCAGCCAGAAAATAGCGTGGATCGAAGCGGTCACCAAAAAATCCTGTTACCAGACGGCCCCCCGCCCCGAACATGCCGATTATACCGATTGCCGACGCGGCAATGATGGGAGAGATACCCAAATCGCCCATGTGCAGCACGCCCTGGCTGCTGATGATGAAATAGCCAAAGACAGCAGCAGCAGCAGCTAAAACAGTTATCCAGAAGGGCGACGTGCGCGCGGCGTCTTTTACCTCCCAGGACACATCGGTTTGATGCACTTTGGGTGGCGGCGCAGCATCAGAATTTGCGCCCGCAAGGGCTGGATCAATCCCATCAACAAATGTCCCCTTGTCAGCCGGATAGTCACGCACAAATATCACCGCGACAATTGCCCCAACCAGTGTCGCAAAAGCCATTACAAGCCAGCCATCGCGCCAATTGCCCGTCGACTGCACCAGATACGAAATAAACGGAGCGGCAAAAAACGCGCCCAGGCCCCCCATGGACATGTATATGCCCAGGGCGAGCGCGCGCTTGCGGGCGAACCAGTTTGCCAGCGTATGTTGGCATGCAACCGTTCCAAGCATTGCGATGCCGACCGCAATAATTGAGACAATGACATAATATTGCGTCAAAGAATTCATGTAATAGCAACCAATGGCGCCGCCCATGGA
>JAUSQH010000403.1 GCA_030652895.1 Alphaproteobacteria bacterium | reverse complement strand
CCGGCGTGGGCAAGACCGAACTGACCAAGACCCTGGCGCAATTTCTGTTTGATGACGAGAATGCGATCCTGCGACTGGATATGTCGGAATATATGGAAAAGCATTCCGTCGCGCGCATGATCGGCGCGCCGCCCGGCTATGTCGGGTACGACGAAGGCGGCGCGCTGACCGAGGCGGTACGGCGCCGGCCCTATCAGGTGCTGCTGTTTGACGAGGTTGAAAAGGCGCACCCGGATGTGTTCAACATTCTGTTGCAGGTGCTGGACGATGGCCGTCTGACCGACGGCCAGGGCCGCACGGTGGATTTCAAGAACACGATCATCATTCTGACGTCCAATCTGGGGTCGGAATATCTGGCGGCGCTGAAAGATGGCGAGCCGGCGGAAAGCGCCCGTGCGCAGGTGATGAATGTGGTCCAGGAAAACTTCCGGCCCGAATTCCTCAACCGGCTGGATGAAATTATTCTGTTCAACCGGCTGACGCGCGAACAGATGGACGGCATCGTCACCATCCAGATCCGCGGCCTGCTGGGCCTTCTGGAAGCGCGTAAAATCACGCTGGATCTCGATGATGCGGCGCGCACATGGCTTGCCAATGCGGGCTATGATCCGGTCTATGGCGCGCGGCCTCTGAAGCGGGTGATCCAGCGCGCCCTGCAAAATCCGTTGGCGGAGCAATTGCTGGCGGGCACGATCAAGGACGGCGAAACCGTACGTGTGAGTGCGGGCGACAAGGGCCTGATCATCAATGGTCAGGAAATGCAGGCAGCGGCTTAGTCCTGCATACCCCCACCCCTATCCCCTCCCCATAAGGGGGAGGGGAAGATATCGCTGAAAATTCTGAGGAAAAGCCCCTCCCCTGTATGGGGGGTGGGGTGAGAAACGGATCGGACTGTTAAATCGGATTCCAGGCCATTCTTACCGATTCCTAAATCCCCTATTCCGCCGCGCGGTCGACTTTGCCAACTACTGGCAGGCGTTTGCCGTTTGCAGGCAGGGGGCGTGATCCGGGTTTCATTTCATCGGGGCTGGTCAGACCCAGCTCCTTGGCGTATTTGCGCATTTCCGGCAGCACCTGGGTGCCCAGCAGACGCAGGCTGGTCATGGCGTCTTCCTGACTGACCGTACCGCCTTCAATATGCCAGCAGATGAAAATGCCGGGCCGGATGGTTTCCATGACATGACGCAGTTTCGGAAGTACGGATTTTGGCGTGCCGACAATAAACTGGTTGCTGTCCTGAAAACCCTGATAGGTCGCCAGGGTGGCGCGTTTGGCGGCCTCGACATCGATATTCTCGCTGTACGTAGCAGAGGCCAGCGCCACATCGCCGGTTTCGGGATTTGTAAAAGCCTTGGCCAGACGCGCCGTCGCCGCTTTGGAATTATAGCCCGACGGGAACATCCATTCCGGACGCGCAAAGGCGGGTTGGCCACCGCCGTAGAGCCAGGCATGGCCCAGTTCCTGGGCTTTTTCCTCTGTTTCGGCAATCACGATTTTTTGCAGATAGCCGAAATTTTCCGGACCGGCCTGATAGCCCTGCCGTTCGGCCTCGTCGGCGTACATGTCCCACATTTCCATCGTGGGTTCCAGGAACGTCGCCAGCGCCAGATAGGGATAGCGATGCTGCGCCGCCCAGATCACGGTTTCCGGGCTGACAAGGCCCGGGATCCAGCATTCCGGCCGGGGCTGCTGATAGGGCTTTTGCCAGGGATTTACGTGGCGGTAATGATAGTGCTTTCCTTCATAACGCCAGGGACCGTTTCGGGTCCAGGCCTGCTGGATAAAGTCATGCGCCTCGTTGAAACGCTCGCGGTTATAGCTGGGGTTCACATTGTTGGCGATCTGCTCGGAGCCTGCGCCGCGCACCCAGCCCGCGACCAGACGGCCACGTGAAATCATGTCGATGGTCGCCAGTTCTTCGGCGAGGCGCAGCGGATCGGTGATCGGCAACGGGTTGCCCATCAGCGCAATCTTGACCCGCTGGGTGCGCGCCGCCAGAATCGCCGCCTCCACATCCATCACCGCGCCCATGGTGAACGGGTTGGCGTGATGTTCGTTCAGCATGATCACATCAAAGCCCAAATCTTCCGCGGCCACGTTCTGGTCGAGATAGCGGTGGTACAGATCGGCACCCACTTTGGGGTCGAAATGCTTGTTGGATACCCCGAAGAAGCTGGCGTTGCGGTAAACTTCATTCTCCGCCAGATTGGCATAGGGGCGCTCGGTGAAAGTTCCGATATGCATGATGATCTCCCTTGATGGTTTTGATTAGGCGGCCAGGAACGCGGTTAGTCTGGCAAGAAACTGATCTTTCTTTTCGATCTCGGGCATGTGTCCGCATTTATCGAACAGTTCCAGTTGCGCGCCAGTGATGGCGCTGGCGAATACATCGGCCGTGCTGGCCGGGACGATCCTGTCATCCTTGCCCCACAGGATCAGGGTTGGCAGACCTTTCACCCCCGCCAGCAGATGCGGCAGGCTGGGGTTGAACATATAGGGGACCCAGGCAAGACGGGCAGCCTCCGCGCGGGCGTCTTCCCACATCTCATATTGCTTTGGACCGGGAACGCCATACAGCTTGGAAAGCTCTGGTGCGCCCACCGCGTCGAACACGCTGGCATCGATATAGTTCTGGGTTGGCGTGGCGAACAGATCACGGATTTCGCCTGATGGCGGACGAACACCAAACGGCGCCACCAGCGCCATATGTGAAAATTGCGCCGCATTGTTCGCCGCCATTTCAGCGGCGATCCAGCCCCCCATTGAAAAGCCCAGCACGTCGATGGGGGTAAGCGACTGTTCCTGCAGAAAACGGCTATAGAAACACGCCTGATCGCGCATGTTCATGATCCACTCAACGCGGTCACCCACACCAAAGCCCGGATGCAGCGGAATGATCAGTTTGTGGGTTTTCGATAATTGCTCATACGCGTCGGTCCAGCCAGGAAAGCCCAGTTCCCCATGCAGCACCAGCAAGGGCGCGCCACTTCCCCCCTCAAGATATTTCAGCGTAGCGCCGCCCACTTGCGCCGATTTCTCACGCGCTGCCATCTCCATTACCGCCATGCCCTGCCTCCCAACGTTTATTTGGCTTATTAGTTGGCCTTATTGAGCCACCGCTCAGCAATAAGTTCAACATAAATCATCAGACAGAATTGTTGGCAGGAAGGGGCGGCATTGCCAGCCGCGCATTCGGGTCTTGCGGTGGCGCGCGTTTCTGGCAATGTCTGTGCGTAATGTCTGACTACACTTTGATAATTTGGCGCCTCTCTGTGATGGCCCTGCTGTTTACCGTGCTTTTTGCGGCAGCCCCACTGAGCGCCGCTACCCTGTATGTGGTCGATCACGGCTGGCATACAGGGCTTGTGCTGCGGCGCGGGGATATTCCGGCCGGGCTTTGGCCCGAACAGCGTCAGGCGCCGGCGGGCGAATATCTCGAAATAGGCTGGGGTCAGCGTGAATTTTATCAGATCCGCGCACCCAGCCTGTTGCTGGCGCTTAAGGCGGCGCTCTGGCCATCCGCCAGCGTACTGCATCTGGTGGGGTTTAATGGGCCGGTTGCGGCGCAATTTCCCTATAGCAACATAATTGCCCTGCACGTGGATGACGCCGCCATGGGGCGTGTCGTGCAGTATATTTCAGACGCCTATGAGCACGACGCGGCGGACAACATCATAAGAATGGGCCATGGTCTGTATGGCGACAGCCGGTTTTTTGCAGGCAGAGAAAACTTCCACCTGTTCAGAACCTGTAATGTCTGGACGGCGCGCGCGCTTCGCCTGGCGGGCTGTCCCGTGGACTTGGGGATTTCGGCGGATAATGTGATGAGATCTGCAAATGCTTGCGCGGATCAATAAATTAGCCGGTCCTCAGACGATATTCCGGTCTGGATTATGCCTTATTCATGAAAACCCAGCACATCCGCCATCGTGTAAAGTCCGGGCGGTTTGCCCTGGCCCCATCTGGCGGCGGCAACCGCGCCGCGCGCAAAAATAGAGCGGTCGAACGCCTGGTGGCGCAGTTCGATAATTTCATCATCGGCCGCGAATAGCACACTGTGTTCGCCAACCACACCGCCGCCGCGCAACACCGCAAAGCCAATATCCCCGGACCTGCGCGCCCCGGTAATGCCGTCACGCCCGCGCGCCGCAACGTCGGACAGCTTTACGCCGCGCCCTTCGGCAGCCGCGTTCCCCAGCAGCAATGCGGTGCCCGACGGCGCGTCCACTTTGTGCCGGTGGTGCATTTCCAGAATTTCGATGTCGAACGCCGCATCCAGCAGTTTCGCCACCTGTTTGGTCAGTTGCGCCAGCAAATTGACTCCAAGCGACATATTGCCCGCCTTGATGATGGTGGCGTGGCGTGCGGCGGCGGCAATCGCCGCCTCCTGTTCGGGTTCGAACCCGGTGGTTCCGATCACATGCACAATGCGCGCCTGGGCGCACAATGCCGCATGTCCAACAGCGGCGGCGGGCGAGGTAAAATCCAGCACCGCGTTGGCTCCGGCAATCAATTCCAGCGGATCATCGGTGATGGAAACCCCCAGGGCGTCGATACCCGCGAGCGCGCCCGCGTCGCGGCCGAGAAACGCCGATCCCGCAGGTTCGGTCGCCCCGGAAATTTCGCAGCCCTGGGTTTGCGACACCTGGCGCACCAGTGTGCGTCCCATGCGGCCCGCCGCGCCGACAACAACGATTTTAATATTGGACATTCTATTTGATCCGTTAAGCCAGTTTGCACTTCAAAACCACCCAGGCGCCGCCCCGCCCGATTAATACACCATTCCAGCCTAAACTCTACTGTCCAGAAAACCGCTGCCCAAGCGATGATCAAGGCTGGCGGAAGGTGCATCCCGACATTGATCCTGATCAAATCTGGCGGTATATATGCATGCTATGCGATTGAAATTATTGGGCGACGCCATGTCTGTTGAAATAGACGGGCTAATCCTGATAGATATTGATTTAATCATAAAATTAGCCAGGGAAAACGAGGGAAACAATGTCCACAACACCACAATATGACGCGATTGTCATCGGCGCCGGCATTGCCGGCATGTATCAGCTTTACCGTCTGCGGGAACTCGGACTTTCGGTTCGGGTGTTCGAGGATGGTGGAGATGTTGGCGGAACCTGGTACTGGAACCGCTATCCAGGCGCGCGGTTTGATTCGGAAAGCTATACCTACGGCTATTCCTGGTCGAAGGAACTGCTGCAGGAATGGAACTGGAAAGAGCATTTCTCGCCGCAGCCGGACAATATGGAATATCTCAGCTTCGTCGCCGACAAATTTGATCTGCGCAAGGACATCACGTTCAATGCCCGTGTCAGCAAGGCCACCTTTGATGAGGCAGCCAATTGCTGGGAGATCGAAACCGAAAAAGGTGAACGCGCTCGCGCACGGTTCCTGATCACCGCCGTTGGCGTGCTGTCGGCAACCCAGATGCCACGAATTCCCGGTGTCGATAAATTCAAGGGCATTTCGTTCCACACCTCGCGCTGGCCTAAAGACGAAAAAGGCTTTGGCGGCAAGGATATCGGTATGAAGGGCAAGCGCGTTGGCGTTATCGGCACGGGTGCCACTGGCGTTCAGCTGATTCAGGAAGCCGCCAAGGTTGCCGGGCAACTCACCGTGTTCCAGCTTGCGCCGGAATTTTGCGCGCCGTTGCGTAATGCGCCGATTACGGATGATGAGATGGCCCATATCAAGGCCACCTATCCGGAAATCTTCAAAAAATGTCAGGAATCCTCTGCGGGCTTCATGCATAATTTCGTCATGAAGTCTGTTTTTGAAGTGTCCGACGAGGAACGCGAGGCGTTTTTTGAATATCTGTACAACAGGCCCGGATTCGAAAAATGGCTGGGCAACTTTGTTGACACGATGATCGACCCGAAGGCCAACGCGCTGATCACCGAGTTCATGGCGCGGAAAATCCGCGGACGGGTCAATGACCCCGCGCTCGCAGAAAAGCTCATTCCGAAAAATCATGGATTTGGCATGCGCCGCGTTCCCATGGACACCAATTATTACGAAGTCTACAATCAGGACAATGTGACGCTGGTGGATCTGCGCGAAACGCCAATCGAGACCATCACCGAGAAAGGCGTCAAGACCAGCGACAAGGAACATGAGCTGGATATCCTGATTTACGCCACCGGTTTTGACGCGGTTACCGGCTCGTTCACGCGGATCGATATTTCCGGCGTTGGCGGCAAGAAACTGACGGATAAATGGGCCGATGGCCCGGTCACCTATCTGGGGATGGGGGGGCATGATTTCCCCAATTTCCTGACCCTTGTCGGTCCGCATAATGGTGCGACCTTCTGCAATATTCCGCGCTGCATTGAACAGAATGTGGAATGGGTGTCGGATCTGATGAAATATATGCGCGACAAAAAACTGACGCGCATCGAGCCGACAATTGAAGCCGAAAACTAGTGGACGGAGCATGTGGCCGAGTCAGCGCAGAATTCACTTTTCAC
>JAUSQH010000374.1 GCA_030652895.1 Alphaproteobacteria bacterium | reverse complement strand
AAGGCCCTGTATCATACCGAAGAAGAAAACTTCTATACACTGCTGGCATACATAACATTGGCTTATAGTTGAGTGTACATTCGCATATTATAATTCTGATTGCGGGCCTGATTCTGAGTGGGGCCGGTGGTGCCTATGCTTCGGGCGAAGAGAAGCCACGCGAGATTACCTATCAGGCGGCGCCCGCCGCACCTGCTTCGCAAAGCTCGGAAGAGGCGGCGGCGAAAAGTGCTGGTTGTCAAAGCTGTCATACCTCCAGCGACGCCGCGAGCATGCATACCAGCCCGGGCGTAATCCTTGGTTGCGTGGACTGCCATGGTGGCAGTGCAGAGGTGCGCAAACCCGACGGTGCGGAACAAGGCAGTGCCGCCTATTTTGCCGCCCAGGAAAAGGCGCATGTGCTGCCGACGCTGCCGGAAAGCTGGCATTATCCAAGCAGCGCCAATCCCAAGGGCAGCTTTACCCTGTTAAACCGCGAGGCGTCGGAATATGTGCGTTTCGTGAATCCAAGCGATTACCGCACGGCGGACCTTGCCTGCGGCAATTGTCACGCGGATATTATTAGCCGGGCGAAACGCTCGATCATGGCGACCGGCGCGCTGCTGTGGGGCGGGGCATCCTACAATAACGGTATCCTGCCATTCAAAAATTATTTTCTTGGCGAGGTTTACGATAATGACGGCGGCACAGCAAAGCTGGTAGCCATAGGTGAGGTTACGCCAGAGATGGAGGCGCGCGGAGTACGCAAGGAAATGCTGCCGCTTCCGGCCTGGGAGGTAATACCGCCCGGCGATATTTTCCGGGTGTTTGAACGCGGCGGCCGTAATATTGTGACCCAGTTTCCTGAAATTGGCATCCCCAATTCTACGGGCCTCATTCAACGTCTGGAAGAACCAGGAAGGCCCGATCAGAAGCAATCCATGCGCGGCCCCGGCACCGGCCTGCGCATTGCCGTTCCCGTGATCAATATTCACAAGACACGGCTGAATGACCCGTTCATGTGGTTCCTTGGCACCAACGACAATCCGGGTGACTATCGCACGTCGGGGTGTGGCGCCTGTCATGTGCCTTACGCCAATGATCGTGATCCATTTCATTCCGGGCCGTATGCGAAATTCGGCAATACCGGGCTGACGCAAACCGCGGATCCGGTGATCCCGAAGGATGAACCCGGTCATCCGATCAAGCATGCCTTTACCCAGGCGATCCAGACGGCGCAATGCATGAACTGTCACATGCACCAGCCGAATATCTTTGTGAATTCGTTCCTTGGCTACACAATGTGGGATTATGAATCCGACGCACCCTTTATGTGGCCAGAGAAGCAGCGTTATCCCAGCAACGCAGAAATGCGCGAAGCGCTGGATCGCAATCCCGAAGGCGCGGTTGTGCGTGGCAAATGGTCGGATCAGGACTTCCTGAAAGACGTGGCGCTGCTAAATCCAAAGCTCAAGGATACCCAGTTTGCAGACTATCACGGTCATGGCTGGAACTTCCGCGCGGTCTACAAGCGTGACCGCAAGGGCAACCTGCTGGACGCCAAGGGTACAGTTGTACCACAGGACGATCCGGATAAATTCCAGAAAGCCGTGCATCTGAAGTCCATCCATCTGGAAAAGGGCATGCACTGCGTCGACTGTCATTTCGAGCAGGACGTCCACGGAGACGGGCATCTGTATGGCGAGGTGGCGGCAGCCATAGAAATCCGCTGCGATGATTGTCACGGCACGGCGCAACGCTACCCCTCGTTGCGGACCAGCGGCCCGGCGGCAAAAGGAACCGGCAATGATCTGTCGCTGGCTTATACGCCTTCGGGCAAGCGCCGCTTTCAATGGATGAATGGCAAGCTCATTCAGCGTTCTATGGTGGATCCAAAGCTGGAATGGGAAGTGACCCTGGTGAAGGACACGGTTGATCCTAGCAATAATAAATACAATCCCAAGGCGGCGCGCGCCAAACTGATGTCAAAGTTGGGAACCGACGGCAAGCCATTTGAGTGGGGACCGGGGGTGGAGACAAAAAACCTCGCGCACCAGGACGACAAGATGGAATGCTTTACCTGCCATCTATCCTGGACCACAAGCTGTGCGGGCTGCCATTTGCCGATCGAGGCCAACTGGAAAACCCCGCGCATTCATTTCGAAGGTGGCGAGACGCGCAATTACGCCAGCTATAATCCGCAGGTGGCGCGCGACGATATGTTCCAGCTGGGCGTGAACGCCAGCGTCAAGGGCAACACCATTGCTCCAGTCCGTTCGTCATCGGCCCTTGTATTGTCATCGACCAATATAAATCGTGAACGCCTGTATGTGCAGCAGCCGCCGATTGCGGCATCGGGCTATTCCAGCCAGGCGTTTGCGCCACATTATCCGCACACGGAACGCTTGACTGAGACCAAGACCTGCACCGACTGTCATCTGTCAGAGGCCAACGATAATAATGCGATCATGGCGCAACTATTGTTGCATGGCACCAACTTCGTCAATTTCGTGGGCTTTAACGCCTATGTTGGCGGCGAGGGTGGTTTTGAGGCGGTCCGCGTCACCGAATGGGAAGAACCGCAGGCGGTTATCGGCAGCTATCTGCAACGCTATGCCTATCCTGACTGGTACAAAGCCCATCTGGACCGGGAACGCGAACTGCCCGAGGCCTATACGCAAAAATCTGGCGATGTCGGCTGTCTGCAACTACGGGGCGAATATCTGTTTGTGGCCGAAGGAAGCAATGGTTTCCAGGCCTATGATGTGAACGCCATCGCCAACAAGGGCTTTTCCGACCGTATTATCAGCGCACCGTTTTCCGCCCTGGGCCATGACACGCATCTCAAAAGCAAGAACGCCACCTGCATGGCGCTGCCCACCAACCAGAATATCAACATTCATAGAAACGAGGGCGAGCTGATCCTGAAGACCAATCAGGAGCAGAAAATGCATGAAATCTACCGCTATGCGTTTATTACCGATGCTGAGGAAGGATTGATCGTCACCGACGTTGCGTCGCTGGCGGACGGGGAGCCGCGCAATAATTTCTTTAAACGCGTACTGACGTGGAACCCGGAAGGGGTGCTGGACGGCGCGCGGCATATCACCATCGCGGGCACTATTTTCTATATCACCACGCCCGATGAAATTGTCGTGCTGGATATGGGGGATCCGTTGCAGCCACAGATCGCCGCGCGGTTTGCGATGCAGGATGCCCGGGCGACCGCGCTGCAGTTCCGGTATCTGTTTGTGACCACAGCCAGAGGGTTGGAAGTCGTGGACGTCACCGACCCGCGCCAGCCGCGTTTGCTGCCTGACGCCGTGCTTCCCATGGCGGACGCGCGCCGGGTCTATGTTGCGCGCTCCTATGCCTATGTAGCGGGGGGGGCGGAAGGGCTGATCATCGCCGACGTTGAAAACCCCGAAAAGCCCAGGCTCTATATGCGTTATGACGCGGATGGCCAGATCAATGATGCGCGGGACGTGACTGTTGGCTCGACCAATGCCTCGCTATATGCCTATGTCGCAGACGGCATAAATGGTCTGAAGGTTGTGCAACTCACGTCGCCTGATAGCCAGCCGCGCTTTTACGGGTTCAGCCCCGAGCCAAAACCTGAATTGATTGCATGGCGCAAAACCCGCGCTCCGGCGGCGGCGCTATCAAAAGGACTTGATCGTGACCGCGCTGTGGATGAAACTGGCGGACAGATCGCGGTGTTCGGGCGGGTGGGTTCGCGTCCGTTCACACTCGAAGAGCAAAAGCGTTTCTATATAGGCCCGGATGGTGCCCCTTTCTTCGTTAATGACCGGGTCGATACCGCAAAAATAAAATAGAAATGTTCGTTGTTTTGTTGTGTGGCTCGTGAAATTTTTCTCAACGTTGGGGAGAGGTGGACTGGGTCGATTCGTCTGAACCATATGCTGAGGAACAGGGGAGAATGAGTATGGCGGTTAAGAAACCTACCAAAAAGGCAGTGAAAGCGCCGGTGAAGAAAACAGTCAAAAAATCCGCTCCGAAGGCGGCGCCAAAGGTTGCCAAGAAAATGGCTGCTAAAGTGGTGAAGAAAGCTGCTGCCAAACCAGCGGTGAAGAAGGCAGCGGTCAAGAAAACTGCGGCAAAGCCGACGGCAAAGAAACCCGCGATCAAGAAGGTCGCCACCAAGCCAGCGGCGAAGAAGCCAGCGGTCAAGAAAGCCGCCACCAAACCGGCAGCAAAGAAACCTGCGGTCAAGAAGGCTGCCACCAAACCGGCGGCAAAGAAACCTGCGGTCAAGAAGGCTGCCACCAAACC
>JAUSQH010000363.1 GCA_030652895.1 Alphaproteobacteria bacterium | reverse complement strand
CGAGAGCAGCTCGCGCCGGCCCTGCAGCAGCGAATCGTCCTCCATCGTCACCTGCAAGCGCCGCGCTCGCATCGCCGCCAGCGCCGCGCCGTCGCTCGCCAGCACTTGCTGGCCGAACCCAGCCTGGATCCGCGGTGAACGCGCCACCAGCTGGCCCGCATCGGTGGCCACGAACACGGCAGCGTCGCCAGCCGGCTGGAACGTTTCCAGCGAGGCCTGCAAGACACCGATCGGCATGCTGACGGTGAGCACGCCATTGAAGCGCCCGGCCGTCTCGACGCGCCGCGAAAACACGACGCTGGGCCGGCCGTTCAGCCGCGACACCAGCACCTCGCTGATGAACAAGCTGTCGCCCGGCAGCTCGCGGTGGATGTTGAAGTAGTCGCGGTCACCGAACTCGGACGCGTCCGACTCGCTGCCCGGCGCTGCCGACGACGCCCACAACTGCCCTTCGGGGCCGATGCGGCGCACGAAGACGCCGGCGTCGAGCCGGCGTGCCACGTCGGCCAGGATGGCCGGCGCCGCGGCCTCGATCGGCTCGGTGCTGGCGCGCAGCCGCTCGTCGGCCGCCACCAGCGCCAGGTCGATGCTGCGCAGCCAGCCCTCCAGGTAATGCGCCGCCGATTCGGCACGCGCCTGGACGTCGGCCTGCGCCACGCGCAGGCTGCCGGCGCGCCACTCCCAGCTCAGCGCCGTCAACAAGGCCAGCACACCGATGAGGGCGGCAACCACGCCGACGTCGATGCGCCGCTTGGTTTTCGGCGTCACCGCGCGGACCCCCGCCCGGCCGCGCTCAGGGGCAAGCCGTCAGCACCGCGGCCACCGCCGCCGTCAGCCGCTTGCCGTAAGGCACGTGCAGGAACTCGTTCGGCCCGTGGGCGTTGCTCTTCGGGCCGAGCACGCCGCAGACCATCATTTGCGCCTGCGGGAAGCCTTGCTGCAGCAGCCGCATCAGCGGGATCGTGCCGCCTTGGCCGATGTAGCCCACCGGCGCGCCGTAATGGGTGTTGGACGCCGCATTGAGCGCGTCTTCAAGCCAGGGCGCGAGCTCAGGCGCGTTCCAGCCGG
>JAUSQH010000362.1 GCA_030652895.1 Alphaproteobacteria bacterium | reverse complement strand
GCCGATATGGCCCATTTCCTTGGCGCGCCGGAAATCATCTATGGCGCTGTCAATATCACGCACGGGCGTCATGGCCAGCCCGAACAACCGGTTGGGGGAATCAGCACAAAAGCCCTGCAGCCAGCGGTTATACGCCTTCATGCAGGCGTCCTTGTAATCCATGTCGCGGTGAATGCACAACGCCATGCCCAGCGAAGCGTAGATGATTTCCGCGGCAATGCCATCGCGATCCTGGTACGCGGCCCGCGCCTTGCCGTCATAGCCGCCATCGCGCACTTCGGCCCACGTCATTGCCTGGGCGCGTTTGGCGCGTTCGGCCACCGTAAGCCCGGCGCCGTCGATGAAGCCGATCGGCGCGGAGCGCTTCATGCCCTCCACGAGATACATCTCGGCGCCATCTTCGCGTTTCACCACGCGTGGGGCGGTGTCACGATATTTCGGATCAATGAAATCCACATAACAATTTGGCGGCTCGACAATATGGCTATCAGCGGAAATGGTGCCTTGCGGGATCATGACGATCTTCCTCCGGTTGGTTCGTTCAATTAACTCTGATCATAATTATAAAGGGAAATGACTGCCGATTTGAAGGAAATTCTTCCTGTCAGGGGATCACAACGCAAAAGAGGCCCGACCGGGAAGGCCGGGCGCTGACGTGGAAATGGCCTATTCCGCGGCCAGCTTGTTCATCTGCCAGGACTCGTTTCCTGCGGGCAGGTTGAACAGTGACGCCACATTATCGCGCATAATCCGCTGGCGCTGTGCGTCCGTCAGCTTGCGCGCGTGTTCGTTGAGCAATTCCTGTGATTTGGGCCAGGTGGAATCCGTGTGCGGAAAATCATTGGCCCAGATCAGCTGACTGTCATTCAGCAGATGCGCTGTCTCGAAGGCGACCCAGTCGTCCTGGAAGGTCATCCAGACATTGTTCTTCAAATATTCGCTGGGCAATTTGGTCAGCCCACGGAGGAGACCGCCGACCACATTGAACTTGGCCGCATGATCCATGCGGTACATGTAATGCGGCATCCAGCCTGCATCACCTTCGGCGCACACCAGTTTCAGCTTCGGGTGGCGCTCAAACACACCACCCAGCACCATCATGCCGATCACATCCTGCACCGCGCGGATAATGGTCATGAAGCTGTTCATCGCATGGCCCCGGATCGGGTTGCTCTTGCGCGACATGCCACCGGATTTCGAGGTCAGAATATGAAAGCAGATCGGCAGGCCCAGATCGGCGGCGCATTCCCACAGCGCATCATAGGACGGATGGTCGTAATCTTCATGCACCGGCTCGCCCGGCATCATCATGCCGACAAAACCCATTTCCTTGGCGCGGCGGAAGTCCTCGATGGCGCTATCCACAGACAGCACCGCCGTCATCGCCAGCCCGAACAGCCGGTTGGGCAAGCCACCGCAAAATGTTTCCAGCCAGCGGTTATAGGCCTGCATACAGGCGTTTTTATAGTCCGGGTCGGGATGGGTGCACAGCGCCATGCCGACCGAGGCGTACAGCACTTCGGCGGCGATACCGTCCCGAATCTGGTCGGCCTCGCGCGCCTTGGCGTTCCAGCCCGCCAGTCTTGTGTCCGAAAACTTGATTGTTTCAACCCGCGCCTTGCGGTCCGGGATCGAATAGCCCGCGCCATCTAGCAGCGCCAGCGGAATATTACGTTTCAGATCCTTGATCACATAATGCTCGGACCCATCGGGCCGGGCTTCGATGCGAGGCGCGTCCGCGCGATATTTCGGATCAATAAAGTCAATATAGCAATGCGGCGGTTCCGACACATGGCTGTCGGCGGAAATGGCGCCTCTGGGTATCATGGCTCGCTCTCCCTATTGCTTTGAACAGCCCTCTTCCGGGGCGATTGCGGTACATCTTTAATTTATGATCATAATTTAGATGGAGGCTGTCAAGTAGCTTTTATATGCATAACAATCCGGGAATACCGATTTGATCGGCGTATCAGCCAGACCCAAAGTGATCGTTGCGGGGAACACCGTCTGACATTTGAACAGGCGTGGGAGTTTGGAATACGGCTTGCCAATAAATTGCTGGCGTTTGGCCCTAAACCCGGCGATGGGGTAGGGGTGCTGGAAGATAATTGCGCCGAAGCGGCGGATTTCTTCCTGGCTGGAGCGATCGCCGATATTATCCGTATGCCGATGTATCCACGCAACGGGTTCTATCTGACACCCCCGATAGAGCTGGGTGATAACATCAAGCGCTAGGAACTGCGCGAACCGCGCTGGGCCCGGCATACGCGGCGGGTTGCCGGAAGCTGAACGGGCACCAGTGATGGAGCATTAGACCTCCGCGCCCGATGAGGGAAAGTTGTCCACAGACATTTCTCAATTTTTTGCGATTGCGGCATAGACGACGCATGTCAGGCAAGCTACACTCCATTGTGGTAGCGGAGATGTTGGCTACCAAATCTAGACCGGTTCGAGGACCTATCCGTCAGACAAGGGGAGCCGCTTATGGGCAGTAGCAGTCCGGCATTCAATACCCACGACACGGCAGAGCTAGACACAAATCCTATCGATATGATTGAACAGGTAACCGGGGCCAGGGATTGGCCTTTTGAGCGGGAGTCGGATGTCGAACTGACCCTGTTCAGCGGCGGAAAATGGACAGATTTCCGTCTTGGTTTCAACCATCTGACCGAATGCGACGCAGTGCAGTTGACGTTGATGTTTGAGGCAAGGGTGCCTGAAACGCGCCAGAATGAAGTGTTTCATTTGCTTGCGTTGGTTAATGCACGCAACTGGCTGGGACATTTTGACTGGTGGGAAGAAGAGCGCGCGGTGATGTTCCGCTATGGGGTGCCTATGCGCGGCGCGGCGCTGTCCTATGGGCAGGCTGAAGACATTATTGATCTGGCGCTGGAAGCCTGCGAGATGTTCTTCCCTGCGCTGCAATATGTATTATGGGGCGGTATGCCCGCGAACCAGGCGGTCAACGCCTGCATGATGGAAACCATGGGAGAAGCGTGACTACAATATCCCCTGACACGGCCATATCATTTACCGGCGCCCTGGTGCTGGTTGGCGCCGGCAAGATGGGCGACGCATTGTTGCGCGGCTGGCTTGGCCAGGGCCTGCCGGGGCGGCAGATCGTCATTTTCGAACCCGCGCCAAGTGCTGAGTTACTGGCCCTCGCCACCGCGCAAGCGATTCGGCTGAACCCGGCAGTGACGGATGTCACCGACGCGGCGGTACTGGTGCTGGCGGTAAAACCACAAGCCATGCAGGATGTGTTGCCGCGATTTATTCCCCTGACGCGGGACGGCGCGCTGGTGCTGTCGATTGCGGCGGGAAAGCCGGTTCGTTTCTTTGAACAGGTTTTCACGGGCGCGGCCATTGTCCGCGCTATGCCCAACACGCCGGCGGCCATTGGGCAGGGCATGAGCGTCCTGTGCGCCAACGCCCGCGTCACACCAGCGCAACGGGGACTGGCGACGGCCCTGCTTGGTGCGGTGGTCGACGTAGCATGGATTGACGATGAAGCG
>JAUSQH010000361.1 GCA_030652895.1 Alphaproteobacteria bacterium | reverse complement strand
TGAAATACAGGTTACCGACAAATCCGGCCTGGGTAATCTGGCCAAAGATAGCTGGATAACGACGAAGCTAAGGACAAGAATACTTGCTGATACCAGTATTATGGATATCAACTATTCTATAGAGACGGTAAATGGCGTTATCTATTTGCTGGGTATTGCCAAAACCCAGGAAGAGCTCAGCCGTGTAACAAACTACGCCCGCAACATCTCCGGCGTTGAACGGGTTGTCAGCTATGTCCGCGTGAACGGCCAACCAGCGCCGCAAGGCGCGCCGCCAGGCAATATGCGTGATGAAATACAGGGCGATCTGCTGCCCCCCGGCGGTGTCCCCATCACGGGCGCATACTAAAATGAGCTGACGGCCGGAAAAACATCATAATCTTGGCATTTCATTACCTTGCCTAAATCGGCTAGACTCCTAAAATGGATACTAATCGCCCCCCCGAAAACCCACATGCGCCTGATCAGCCCGAAGACAATCCACATCAGATGGTGCTTCGCGCTGCCGGTGTTGCCACCGATGACGAGATGGATGTTGCGGCGGTTGCCTTGGCGCTTGCCGCGCTTGATTATCCAGACCGCGCGCTTGCGCCCTATGTCGCGCATCTCTCCGAGATCGAAGCGGCCACCGCTGCTGGATGCGCCGATTCTGCGCATATTGACGCGCGCGCAGACGTGCTGGCCAAAGTGATAGCGGGGCAATTCGGCTATGCCGGTGACCAGACAAGTTATAACGACATGCAGAACGCCAATATGATGCAGGTGATCGACCGGCGCAAAGGGCTGCCAGTGGCGCTGGGCCTGATATATATAATCGCGGCACGTGCCCAGGGCTGGACATGCGCCGGGTTGAATTTTCCGGGGCATTTTCTGATACGTTTGGAACTTGGCAGTACACGGCGTATTCTTAATCCGTTCGATGGCGGCGTGAAAATGGAAATCCCACAATTGCGCAGCCTGTTAAAAGGGATGGCGGGCGAAGGTGCGGAACTACAGCCTGAATATTATCAGCCCGTCAGCAACCGCGATGTGCTGTTGCGGTTACTGAACAATATCAAGGGGCGCGCATTCCAGAGCAACGACTTCATCCGCGCCGCTGATATTTTGCACCGCATGCGGATGATTTCACCTGCCGCTGCGCATCTTGGTTATGAACACGGGATGGTGCATGCCCGTTTGGGCAATGTGCCCGAAGCGCTTGCGGCGATGAATGCCTGCGTCGAACACGCCGAGGATCCGAAACTGCGCCAATTGGCTGAACAGGCCCTGCAGCAATTACGCCTGAAGATGAACTAATCCGTCAACTGATCAGACTATACGGGAACACGCCGCTATGAAGCTTTCTGTCGCCATCCAGATGGACCCGGTAGAAGGGATCGATATCAATGGCGACAGCACGTTTGCGCTGGGGCTGGAGGCGCAGACGCGCGGGCATACGCTTTTCTACTATGTAACCAACAAGCTAAGCCTGCTTGAGAGCAAGGTAATCGCTAAAGGACAAGCCATCACCCTGCGCCGCGAGGCCGGCAATCATTTTAGCCTTGGCGCGATGGAGACGGTGGATCTGTCACAGTTTGACTGTGTGCTGATGCGCCAGGACCCGCCCTTTGATATGCGCTATATTACCGCAACGCACATATTGGAGCATATTCATCCAAAGACGCTGGTGGTGAATGATCCTGGCCATGTGCGCAACGCGCCGGAAAAACTGCTGGTGACAAATTTTCCCTGGCTGATGCCGCGCACCCTGATTACGTCGGACGCGCAAGAAGTCGCGGCGTTCCGTGAAAAATATCGCGATATCATCATCAAGCCGCTTTACGGCAACGGCGGCGAAGGCGTCTTCCGGCTGCGCGAGGGTGATGAGAACATGAATTCGCTGATCGACGTGTTCACGCAGTTTTACCGCGAACCGATGATCGTGCAGGAATATCTGCCTGCCGTACGCAAAGGCGACAAACGCATCATCCTGGTGGATGGCGAACCGGTCGGCGCTATTAACCGGGTGCCTGCCGAGGGCGAAACCCGTTCCAACATGCATGTGGGTGGGCGCCCGGAGGCTGTGGCGCTGACGGACCGCGACCGGGAAATCTGCGCCGCCATTGGCCCGACATTGCGGGCCAATGGCCTGATATTTGTAGGCATTGATGTGATCGGCGACTATCTGACGGAAATTAACGTCACCTCACCAACCGGCATTCAGGAAGTCGCCCGTTTCGGCGGAGCGGACATCGCCGCGCTGATCTGGGACGCCATCGAGGCGCGCATTGCGGCGAACCGGAAGTAGCATCAAGGGTTCCAAATTTTTATTTGTCGCCGCACCACTGCACTCCCGGTTCGATTGAGCCTAGTATTTCAAACTGACAGGATAGCGCCCCAGACGGCTTGTTTTTCCTGCATGTCCAATATGTGCAGCCAGTGCAAGGGTGCGCGTTTTTCTAGTCAGACGCGCCACCCGTGGCTTACTCGCCGGGGTGATAAGGGCGTGGTTGATTTTGTCCTCGGCGACTTTTGCGCGAGCGGTTTTGTTAAAAAAGCTGAAAGACATGTTAAGTCTCCTTTTTCTTTAAAAATCTGCCGTTTTCAGAAACAGATGATGTTAACCTTAAGAATAAATATCGATGCCCGTCATGAAAACAATGACAAACCTGCGTTTTCATTAATACATAATTTACCAAATCTATGAAGTGATGGCAATCACTATAGGTATGGAAAGCATTCATTAACTATATGTTTTCTATAACAGCTTTTTCTCAGGTGTTTCAAAGGTAGACAGCAGCTCCAGCAGATTACCGTCCGGGTCGCGGAAATATACCGACTGGCCCCAGATCCCATCAGCTGCGGGACGTGGCGCAGGCCCCTCAATAATTGCAACGCCGTTTTTTTCAAGCATGGCGGCTGCGGTAGTGATCGGCCCCTCCCAGCGGAAACACAAATCCGCCGACCCCGGCGTTGGCTGGCGCGCATGGGGCGCAGCTGGCGCGCTGGCGGGATGCACATTCATCCGGTTCGCGCCCAATTGCATGGAAATGACAGGAATTTTTCCTTCCCGCCACTGCTTTTCCCACAGAATTTCCGCGCCCAGTACCGTGCGGTAAAAGGCAATCGTCGCCTCCATATCGGCGACGGTAATAGCGTAATGGTCGAAGCCTTTGATCATGTTTCTTCCCTCTGTCTCAACGGTCTCTTGGCTATGAGCGTTCCTTGAACTTCGTATTATGTGTCAAAAACCATTGGTGCCCCTTCAGCATGTAGCGCCAGTACATGATTGGCAGGCCGGTCACCTTGATCCACCAGTTGACCCAACGTTCCCTGGCCGGGTCGAGCAGCGGCAGCGTGGGCGTTACTTTCCCGCCATAGATAAATTCGGCAAGGATCGTCTTGCCTATGGCTGTTGTAAGCGGGCAGGACGCATAGCCATCATACCCGGCTTCCACTGGCTTGGCGTTCACCAGATTGGTGATATTGCGCACCACCACCGGCGCCTGTTTGCGCACCGCTGCCGCGGTCTTGGAATTGGGCGCCGAGCAAACGTCGCCCAATGAAAACACGTTCGGAAACCTGACATGCTGCAGCGAGAACGGATCGACCTCGACCCAGCCGGCGGCATTCGCCAGGGGGCTGGAAGCGATCTCGTCATGCGGGCTTTGCGGCGGCACGACGTGCAGCATATCGAAGGGTATGTCGATGCGTCTGCCCTGATCTCCGTCGCCGGTTGTCTCGAATGTGGCGATCCGCCCGGGCCCGTCGACGGTAACCAGATTGTGCTGATACTTTACATCGATGCCGTAGCGTTCAACGACCTTCGCCAGCGCGCGGGCGAAATACGGCACGCCAAAAATGACCGGCGCATGCACGAAATAGCGTAGACTGACATCCCCCAGCATGCCGGATTTACGCAACCGATCTGCCGCGAGATAGACGATTTTCTGCGGAGCGCCCGGGCATTTGAATGGGAGTGGAGGTTGCGTGAACACGGCCTTGCTGCCGGGCTTCAATATATCCAGGCATTCGGCCGTATAGTTGACGTAATCGGGCGAGTAGTTGCTGCAGACGCCGTTCCTGCCCAGCGTGGCGGCAAGGCCGTCAATTTTGCCCCAGTCCAGTTTCACGCCCGTACATACCACCAGGTAATCATAGCCGAGCGTCTCGCCTGTCGAAATCTGAACCGTACTGGAGGCGGGATCAAAGGATTTCGCCCGTGCCGCGATGCGCCTGACGCCGTGCGGGACGAGGCCTTCTTCGGCCCTCCTGATATCCGCGAGTTTGCACACGCCCGCGCCAACCAGGGTGAGCGCGGGTTGATAATAATGCTCGTGCGACGGTTCGACGATCACCACATCCACATTGCGGGGGCCGCGGCGCTTCAGACTCGCAGCCACGGTAATTCCCGCGGCGCCGCCGCCGATTATCAGGACCTTCGGATTTGCTTCCCTGTTCATAAGCCAGTCCTCTCGTAAGCCGACATTACCCTAAGGGGCGCCAGGGACCGACGAAAAAATCGGCACATTCGACAACCAGCTTGCAACAGCTTTTGGCGGCCGGTTGTGAAACTTGACGCTGGCTGGCGGCGATACACCGAAATTTCCCCACCACGACAATCCCGGGAGAACGCAAAGGTCGCCTCCATAGCGGCAAACGTCGGGCGTAGCGGCCGAAGCCCTTGATCATGTTTGTGTCCGGTCAAATATGCGCTACTATTACCCTACTAGGGGGAGCTAAGCACGGCATGATTGCTCGCGTTTATACAGTCGCGTTTGAAGGGGTCGATACGCGCGAGGTGGATGTGCAGGTGCAGATCGCATCGGGTCTGCCAGCGTTCACTGTGGTGGGTTTGCCTGACAAGGCAGTGGCGGAAAGCCGCGAGCGTGTGCGCGCAGCCCTTGGGGCCATTGGCCTCGCTTTGCCGCCCAAGCGCATCACGGTTAATCTTGCGCCCGCCGGTCTGCCCAAGGAAGGCAGCCATTTCGATCTGCCGATTGCGCTGGCGATACTGGTGGCGCTGGATGTGCTGCCGCGCGATGAAATGGCGGGCTATACGGCATTGGGCGAGCTGTCGTTGGACGGCAATATCAGTTTCGTGCCCGGTGTGCTGGCGGCAAGTATCGGTGCGGCCGCCGCCGGACGGGGCCTTATCTGTCCTGCTGAATGCGGGCCGGAGGCGGCGTTTGCGTCCAGCGGGGAAATTTTGGCCCCGCTAGGTCTGCTGAGCCTGGTCAATCATTTCAAGGGGACGCAAGTACTCAGCCAGCCAAAGCCGCTGATCGTGACGCCATCGGCGGCCGGGGGACGGTTTGACCTGCGCGATATCAAGGGACAGGAAACTGCCAAACGCGCGCTGGAGGTCGCCGCCGCCGGTGGGCATAATTTGCTCATGCTGGGCCCGCCCGGTTCGGGCAAATCCATGCTGGCGGCGCGCCTGCCCGGCTTGTTGCCGCCGCTGGACCCCGGCGAGGCGCTGGAAGTCAGCATGGTGGCAAGCGTGGCGGGGGAGCTGCGCGGCGGCGCCATCAGCCGCCAGCGGCCCTTCCGGGATCCGCATCATTCCGCCAGTCAGGCGGCGATGGTCGGCGGCGGCATGCGCGCCAGGCCTGGCGAAATATCGCTGGCGCATCTGGGGGTGCTGTTTCTCGATGAACTGCCGGAATTTTCCCGCCAGGTGCTGGATAGTTTGCGCCAGCCGCTGGAGACCGGCGAAGCCGTGGTGGCGCGCGCCAATGCCCATGTGCGTTATCCCTCCCGCGTACAGCTGGTGGCGGCGATGAACCCCTGCCGCTGCGGATATTTGTCCGACGCGGAACGGGCCTGTTCCCGTGCGCCGCGCTGTGCGCGCGATTATCAAAGCCGCATTTCCGGGCCGATGTTTGACCGCATCGACATGCATATCGAAGTGCCTGCGGTGTCCGCCAGCGATCTGCGCCTGCCGCCGCCTTCCGAAGGCAGCGCCGAGGTTTCAGCGCGTGTCCTGCGTACACGGAATATTCAGAAAGAACGCTATCGCGGGCTTGCGCCAAACGGCCAGCCCATCCGCACCAATGCCCAGGCGGATGGCGAACTGCTGCAAAGGGTTGCGCAACCGGATGCCGCCGGCGAAGCGTTGCTGGTGCAGGCCACCGAACGCATGAAGCTGTCGGCACGCTCCTATCATCGCATGCTGCGTGTCGCGCGCACCCTGGCGGATATGGAAGGTGTGGAGCAGGTCACGCGCCTACATATCGCCGAAGCACTCAGCTACCGGCGGCTTGATCTGGGGCAATGAGGTAGACGCGGGCAACTGTCATAACAAAGGATACGGAATAGCAGGTGCAATATTATTTTGAGTGTACTCCTTCCTGCAGGGAATTATTCAGTATTGATGACGAGTCACTTTAAATTAACGGAGGGAGAATGTTCCAGGACGCTGATGGCTTAAGAGGCGCTGGATGAAATTGCTGACAGTTTTTGGTCTTGGATTGCCGGTCTGTTGTGGGGCGCGCCGTCCTGGTGGGTGGTGCAGGGGACAGCGCTTTCCTGTGCGGTTAATAGCCGCGCACTTTTCGATCTCCGCTATGTGTGGTGTCGAGACCGCACATAGCGAATCTCTCTAAATTTTTTTACCCGATCATTTCTTCGTAGATTTTTTACAATTCTCTGCCCGTGATCCGCGCCGTCCCTTCTGCATTTGTGTGTTTTCGCGGCCACTTTTCCAGCGCATATATCCGCCAACTCCCCGGGAGGCAGTTTTTTCTTCGCGCCTGCATCGGCAAGCGCATCTATATTGCGGCGTCGCGCCTTTATGTCGCTGACTTCCGAATCATAGCCGTGTTCAAGACGCCGCCTTATTCTTACATTTTTCTGCCTGTAGGCGGGAGAGTGGTAGGTTGGTCACTCCACTCCACTTCATTTTATGTCCGGATGTGTTTTTGTAGCCTCCATTTCTTGCGGCAGCCATAATTGATGTGCATCGAGCAGCAGCCGGTAGCGCGCCTCAATCGCCGCGATGTGGGTTGTATTGTAACTTAACGCCGCCTCGGCTTTCAGCCGCAGCGCGGTGAGCAGATCGGTCAGGTCAATTTCGCCCAGCTCATAGGCGCGCGCCATTTTCGCGGCGTTCTGGTCGATGCTCTCCACCGCCAGTCTGGTGCTTTGCCAACTGCTGTATCCGGAAACAGCGGCGGCGTGCACGGTCGCGATGGTGTTCAGTATGCCGCGGTAGGTCAGCGCTTCCTGTTGTGCGGCGATGGCGGCCTGCGCCTGCGCCACTTGTGAATCGGCCCGCCGTCCGCCACTGCCGGGCAGCGGGACAGAGACGCGGACACCCATATACCGCTCATCCCCGCCCTGATCGGAACCGTAATGCATGCCGACGGTAGGATCGGGAATCATCTCATACCGCGCGCGATCCGCCTGTAGTTTGACCTGCTGCGATTCAGCCCTGGCGCGTTCCAGTTCATGATTGTCGCTAAGGATTTTTGCACGCCATTCCTCCAGGCCGCCCTCGACCGGCGCAGGATCGCCCAACGTTACATTTTCCGGCAATTGCAGTCCGGGGTAATTTTGCGTCAACACACTGGCGGCGATCTGCAGACGCGCCTCCGCCTGTTTCAAGGAAGCTTCGGCTTGCGCGCTTGCTGCTTGTGCGGCTGAGGTGTCCAGCTTTGCGGCGTCGCCTAGTTTTTCGCGTTTTGCCACCACGTCACGCTGTCTGTTGAAGAGTTCGGCCTGCGCCCGCCATTGCGCCACTTCGGATTTTGCTTTCACCCAGTCGAACCATTGCGCCAGAAGTGTGCGCGCCGCTTCGTGATACGCGTCCCCATAGGCGAGTTGTGCCGCATTCAGGCCCGCATCGCCGATATCACTGTCAAGGCCGCGCTTACCCGGTATTCTGAAGGGCCGGTCAATCCCGACATTCCATTCATCATAGCGGCCCCTTGCGCCATCGATCTCGCGTTGTTGGCCCGTGGCGCTCAAATTAAATTCATAGGGCCCGGACACCAGCTTGCGCCGGTTTGCCTCGCCCAATGCGATACCGCTTTTTGCCGATTGCACGGCGGGGTTTTCTTCCAGCACTTTGGCGACCAATTCCGGGGGCGGCAAATCCGGGCGCTCCACCATGGGGTTTGCCAGAGCTGTACTGTTCATCACTACAGACATCAAACTGAGGGTGAGAATGCGGTTCATACAAAGCTCCCATACTCTATGAGGGGTGACAGCCAATAGACAATGTTCGCTTGACCCAGTTTGGCCTTGAGATCGGCAAGCAGGGCTTTGGCGTCCGCTTCGCGGAGGACGGCCGTCAGGCGCATCTGCTGCGCCATGCCGCGCACTTTTTCCCCCGTGCTGGCATAAACCGCATTCGCGCCGTGGCCATTGACCGCGCCGCAAATAAAGCCGGAGGTTTGCGCTTGATGGGTTAGCATGAAATCAACGATCTGGTCTTCCAGGCTGCGCGGAAATACCAGTGTGAGTAAACAATCAGGCGTTTGCATGGGCAACCTCCCGGCGCGATACGCCGAATTCACGATACAGAATGGGAAGCAGGATGAGCGTCAGCAAGGTCGATGTGACCAGGCCGCCGATCACCACAATGGCCAACGGTTTTTGCACCTCAGAGCCGGGACCGCTGGCGAACAGCAGCGGCACCAGGCCAAGCGCTGCGATGCTCGCCGTCATCAGCACAGGCCGCAATCTTCGCAGCGCGCCTTCCACCACGACCCGTTCAATCGGCAGGCCCTGCGCGTAAAGCTGGTTGAAATAGGTTACCAGCACCACGCCGTTCAGCACTGCGATGCCCAGCAGCGCAATAAATCCGACGGATGCGGGAACCGACAAATACTCCCCGGAAATGAACAGCGCGAACATGCCGCCGATCAGTGCAAAGGGAATATTGCTTAACACCAGCAGCGCCTGACGCAATGAACCAAAGGTGGAAAACAGCAACAGAAATATCAGCCCCAGCGCAATCGGCACCACAACGCCAAGCCGCGCCGCCGCCCGCTGCTGGTTTTCGAACTGTCCGCCCCATTTCAGCGAATAGCCGCCCGGCAGCGGCACTTTATCCGCCACGATCTGTTTGGCTTCTTCAACAAAACCCACCAGATCACGGCCTGTGACATTACTTTGCACGACGGCCATGCGTTGGGCGTTTTCGCGGTCGATCTTCACCGGCCCGTCGGTGCGCACCAGCTTCGCCACCGCCGACACCGGGATATTTTCGCCATCCGGTAAGCTCACAGTCAGGTTGGCGAACAGAGCGGGCGAGGCGCGCACTGCATCGTCACCGCGCAGCAATAGCGGTGTCCGCCGGTTGCCTTCCAGGACTACGCCAACCTGACGCCCTTCGATCTGAACACGCAGCGCGTCTTCAATGGTGTTGATATCCAGCCCCAACCGTCCCGCGGCCACGCGATCAATCTCGACTTGCAGATATTGCATGCCTTCATTCAGCACCGTGAACACATCCTCGCTGCCATCAATGGTTTTGATGGCGGCTTCCACTTCGCTTGCGAGCCGGTTCAGGGTATCGATTTCACGGCCGAAGATTTTCACCGCCACATCGCCGCGCACGCCGATAATCATTTCCTGCACGCGCATGTCGATGGGCTGGGTGAAGCTGTAGGAAATGCCGGGCAACTCGTCCAGCACCTTGCGTACTTCGTCCTGCATCCACTCGACATCATTTTCGCGCCATTCGTCGCGCGGCGTCATCATTACATAGGTATCGGTCTGATTGAGGCCCATTGGGTCAAGGCCCAGTTCGTCGGAACCGGCGCGCGCCACAATGCTGGTGATCTCCGGTATGCCTTTCATCAAGGCTTGATGAATCAGCGTATCCAGCGCCGCTGTTTGCTCCAGGCTAACCGAAGGCAGTTTTTCGATGCCAACAATCATCGAGCCTTCGTCCATGGTTGGCATGAAGGTTTTTCCGACCATGAGATAAATCACCACCGTCAGCGCCAGCCCTGTTCCTGCCGCCGCATAGACTGTGCGCGTATTCGCAAGCGCCCAGTTAAGCGAAGGCACATACAGCGCATTGGCCTTGCGCACCAGCCAAGGATCACCGTGCGCAACCTGTTTCAGCAGATAAGAGGCAAGCACCGGGATCACCGTGAGCGACAGCAACAGCGAGCCGCCAAGCGCAAAGATGATTGTCAGCGCCACTGGAATAAAAAACTTTCCCTCAAGTCCCTGCAAGGTCAGCAGCGGCAAAAACACGATAATGATGATCAGGATGCCGGACGTCACCGGCGTCACCACCTCGCGCACCGCGCGGTACACGATATGCAGAAACGGCAGCTTGGCATCGCCTTCCTTGTCCTGCGCCAGATGCGAAACGATATTTTCCACCACCACCACGGCCGCATCGACCAGCAAGCCAATGGCGATGGCCAGTCCGCCCAGGCTCATCAGGTTGGCCGACATATCAAATTGCCGCATCAGAATGAAGGTCGTCAACGCCGCCAGCGGCAGCGTAAGCGCCACCACCGCCGCCGCGCGCCAATTGCCCAGAAACAGGATCAGCAGCGCGATCACCAGCACGGTGGCTTCCATCAGGGCTTTTGATACGGTGCCAACAGCGGTGTTGACCAGTTCGCTGCGGTCATAAAACACATTGATCTTCACACCGGGCGGCAGCGTTGGCGCCATCTCGGCCAGTTTTTGTTTCACGCCATCAACCACCTGCTGCGCGTTCGCGCCGCGCAATCCAAGCACCAGCCCCTGCACAGTCTCGCCTTTTCCGTCCATAGTCACCACGCCATAGCGGGTCATGCTGCCAATGCGCACCGCCGCCACATCGCTGACCTGCACGACACCGGTATCGCGTCTGGCGACAATAATATTGCCGGTGTCTTCCAGGGTCTTGATGCTGCCTTCGGAACGCACCAGCAGCACTTCCTCGCCATCGCGCAACCGGCCCGCGCCGTCATTGCGGTTATTGTTTTCGAGTGCCTCCTGCAACATCGCCATGGTGACGCCGCGCGCGCGCATGGCTGCATTATCCGGAACCACCTCAAATGTACGCACCAGCCCACCCAGCGGATTGACATCGGCGACGCCAGGAAGCGTGCGAAGGGCCGGACGAATGGTCCAGTCCAGCAGTGTGCGCCGTTCGGTAATCGATAGATCGCCGCCGTCGATGGTGAACATGAACATCTCACCCAGCGGGGTGGTGATCGGCGCCAGACCACCGCTGATGCCGGGCGGCAGATCGCCCATGATATTATTCAGACGTTCGGCCACCTGGCTGCGTGCCCAGTAAATATCGGT
>JAUSQH010000401.1 GCA_030652895.1 Alphaproteobacteria bacterium | reverse complement strand
GCTTGCAGGCTGCGCTGGTCGATGATGGTCAGCGCGCTGGCGTCGGCCGCCACACCGGCGGTGGCAACGCAGATGAAGGGGCTCAGCGGATGGGCGGCCAGGCGCAGCCCGGGGCCGGCGGTCGGCAGCTCGTGCAGCAGCCGCCAGTCGGCCCTGTCGAAGACGCTGACGACGGCCCGGCTGGCGTTGGGCACCGCCAGCAAGGCGCGGCCGCCGGCTTCGAAGGCGACCGCGCCCGCCAGCTGCGGATGGCCGGCGACGACCAGGCTGGCAACGCGGCGCCGGACATCGAGGTTGACGGCATGGCTGGAGGCGGCGCCCTCGGCGCCAGCGGAGTTGCCCAGCGCGTGGATCGCCGGCGGGTCGATGTACAAGCCGGTCAGCGGTGCCGGCAGGAAAGTGCGCCTGGCGTTGTGGAAGCCGCGTGTCGGGACGCCTTCACCCATCCGGAAGTCGTGCACCAGGCCTTCGTAGAAGTCTTCGGCGCGTGGGTTGTAGCTGATCTCCCACAGCTCGGCGATGTCGCGCAAGGCGACGATGAAGCTGCGCCGGGCCGGGGCGTCGTGCACGCCGTCGACCGCCGAACTGCGCCGGCCGTCGCGCGTGGTCGCCGCAAAGGTCTTGACCGGGTTCAGATCGGCGTCGAACAGCGGGGCGGACGGCGGTTCGGTGTTGGCCGCCATCACCCAGCGGCCGTCGCTGCTGATCGCGACGCCGGCAAGCCGGCTGCCGGCACGCACCTCGGCCACCAGGCGGCGCTGCACAAGGTCGAACTTCGACAGCCAGCCGTCGGCGCTGGCCAGCAGCACGAAGCGGCCGCCGGGCCAGAAGCTCGGTGCGGCGAGCAGGCCCGGCCGGGTCGGGAAGCGGTGCAGCAGCGCCAGGCGCGCGCCGTCGACGAGCGCAACCCGGTCGGCGCCGGCTTCGATGACGACGACCAGCGCAGCCATGTTGGCGCCGGTGTCGGCGGCGGGCTGCGCGAACAGCGGCACGCCAGGGCAGGCCAGCGCGGCGGCGCCGACCAGCAGCGTGCGGCGGCGCGGGACGGCGGCAGGGCAGTTGGCCACAGGCGCTCAGCGCGTCGCAGCCAGCTGCGTATCGGCGTGCTCGATGCAGCACGCCCGGCGCCGGAAGGCGCTGGCGCTGAAGTGGGCGCGCTCAAACGCGGCGGCGCCGGCGAGCACCCGGGCTTGGACCTGCGGGTCGGCGGCCATCGACCGTGCCGGCTCCGCGCCGGCGATGCCGGCTGCTGCACTCAGCCCCAGGGCGGCGTGCAGGCGGGATGCGTTGTCAGCCATCGAGCTTGCGCATCAGCGGCAGGATACGGTGACGCAGCGCGTCGCGCGTCAGTGCGCCGATGTGCTTGTGGCGGATCACGCCCTGCTTGTCGACGATGAAGGTCTCGGGCAGGCCGTAGACGCCGTAGTCGATGCCGATGCGGCCGTCTGCGTCGACCAGCGACTCGGTGTATGGGTCGCCGAAGCGCTGCAACCAGCGCAAGGCGTC
>JAUSQH010000339.1 GCA_030652895.1 Alphaproteobacteria bacterium | reverse complement strand
GTCTGCGACCAGCCGGCCGCGATCGGCAGGTGCTTCTCGGCCTGCAGCGTGAGCTGCAGCGCGCGCTCCTCGTAACTCGTGTCGCGGCTGCGCACGCCGCCGTCGTTGCGCAGCGACTTGCCGCTGTCGCGTGCGCTGCTGTCCTGCCAGGTGAACGACGCCTGCAGGCGATCGGCCCAGGCCGACTGCAGCGTCCAGCGGCCGTCCCAGCCCAGGCGCTGGCGCGTCATCTCCTTGGCCGAGTCTTCGCCGACGACGGCGGCAGCAATGGTCGCCGCGCTGCCCGTGAACGGCGGCTTGGTGCGGCTCGACAACAGGTCGACCCAGCCGTCCTTGGCCACGTGTTCGGCGGTCAGCACATGGCGCTGGCCCGCCAGCGGACGCCAGACCAGCTTGGCCAGCAGCGACTGGCCGCGCTGGCGCTGCGGATTCGGCGCCGTGCGTTCGACGTGGGCGGCATCGTTGCTGCCCAGGTTGCCGAGCGCGCCGGCGCGATGGCCGCTGGCGCTGAGCAGCCATTCGGCCGACGCGCCGAGGCGGCCGGCCAGCGCAGCGCCCAGCGTCGTGCCGTGGTCGTCGCTGCCATGCCCAAGCCAGGCTTTGCCGCCCAGCGCCGGCGCGCCGTGGCCGGCGTCCTTGAGGAAGTCCGCCGGTTCGTGGCTGATGAAATTGACGAGCCCGGCCAGGCCGTCGGAGCCGTACAGCGCCGAGGTCGGACCGCGCACGATCTCGATGCGTTTGACCAGCCCGAGGTCGACGCTGTCGCGGCCGAAGGCGTTGCTGCCGTTGATGTAGCTGCGCGGCAGCCGGATGCCGTCGACCAGCATCGTGACGCGGTTGCCGCCCTGGCCGCGGATGCTGAAGCCGGCGTTGCCGTCAGCGCCCACTGCGTTGCCGCGCCCGGTGACGCTGAATCGCGCCGGCGCGCGTTTGACCGACACGTTGGGCAGCGCCTTGGCGGCATCGCGGATGTCCATCATCTGGCCTTGCTCAAGCTGGCGCGATCCGATGACGTCCATCGACAGCGCCAGGTCGCTGGCGAACTGCTCGTAGCGCGAGGCGCTGACCACCACCACCTGCAAGCCGCTGCCGCTGGCGCCGGCGCGCCAGGGCGCAGGCTCAGCGGCCTGGGTTTGACCCAGCGCCGGCGCAGCTGCCGCCAGCACCAGCAAGGACGGCAGCAGGTGCGCCATCGGCGCTGGACGGGGGACTCTCATCACGTACTCCGCTTGGATTGACGCTGTCCCACCGGCGCGGCCGGTGCAATCAGCAACTGGCGCCGAGCGTGCCCGAGCCCGGCGCTGCGGTCTTTGACGTGGTTTAGCTTTTGTCAGGACTGCGCCCCGCCGCAGCGCCGCGCGCTGCGGCCGCTGCAGCGCAACAACCGGACTTGAACCAGTTCAAGGACAGCGCAACGGGCCGGGCGCACGATCTCGACGCTCGCAACAAGGTCACGCAGCCGCCGCGAGCCCTGCGCCATGGCGACCGGCTGCCAAAGAATCAAGGAGTTTCTTCATGAAGACAGGCAAGCTCACCCGGATCGGTGCGGCCCTGCTGCTGGCCCATGCGTTCGGCGCCCACGGCCAGGCCACGCCCGCGGCGCAAGCCCCCGCGATGACCGCGCCCGAGCTGGAGATCGGCAAGAAGATCTACTTCGAGCGCTGCGCCGGTTGTCACGGCGTGCTGCGCAAAGGCGCGACCGGCAAGAACCTCGAGCCGCTGTGGTCGAAGAAGAACGCCGACGGCACGACCCAGGAAGGCGGCATGCTCAGGCTGGGCACGGCGCGGCTGGAGAAGATCATCGCGCTGGGCACCGAAGGCGGGATGGTCAACTATGACGACATCCTGACCAAGGAAGAGATC
>JAUSQH010000338.1 GCA_030652895.1 Alphaproteobacteria bacterium | reverse complement strand
GCCAGCCCGGTGCAGGTCGCCGCAATGGCCGCCCAGCGGCACATGGCGACCTACGGCACCACGCGCGAACAGCTCGGCGCGATCGCGGTCACCCAGCGCGAGAACGCGCTGCTGAATTTCGGCAAGCATCGCCAGACCGCCTGCACGATTCAGCATTCCTGACCCGCGAGTCGCTCCATAGCGTGCGAGACCCGCGATTCGGATCTCGCGACTAGCCGATCAACCCTTGGTTCGCAGTACGACGCGCCTGAAGCGCGGATACATGTACGCTTTCGGGTTGATGTAGACGGGGCAATGATCGTCCCAGTGATGTTGCTGCCAATTCCACTTCCAGCAGCCCGATTGAATCTCGGGATTATGTTCCCAATTCAGCCGATATGGCGGGTCCCCAAAGGGATAAGCCCCGCTATGAGCGACGTCGACCGTGAGAGCCGATACGGCGAACGTTGTGGCCGCGATAGCCAAGTATGATTTCAAATAACTCCAAATGCCGGAGGCACTATCATGAAGAGTGCCAAATGGTCTCCTCCTGATCAAGCCCCCTCGGATGGGTCTGTGGATTTTCGAATGGCCTGGTGCGGCTTTGCCGACCGATTCCGGCCCGCCTTGCGCTTCTCTTCATAGAAAATCATTCATCTGAATTCGCGGATTGATCGCCACCTCGGCCCCGCCCATCAACCGGCAGACGACAACGGACGCAAGTCAGTCCGTTTTCGCGCAGCAATTCGAAGGTTCCGCCGAGCGCGCGCACCCGCTCGTGCATGCCGGTCAACCCCCGGCCAAAGGCATTGTCCGGCGCAATGCCGACGCCGTCGTCAGCGACCTCGATCAACAACTGCTCGGATTGCCAGGAGGCCGTGATTTTCATCGCGCTGGCATCGGCATGCCGCAGCACGTTGGTTACCGCCTCCTGGATGACGCGATAGGCGGTATAAGACAGCAAGCCGTCGATATCGGCCAAACGAGGGTCGATATGGGCCGCCTGCTGCAGCCGGGGTGCTTGCGCCTCGACGTTTCGCAACAGGGCTTCGATGCTCCT
>JAUSQH010000332.1 GCA_030652895.1 Alphaproteobacteria bacterium | reverse complement strand
CATCTGCACCAGGGCGGCGGCCATCGGCCCCACCACCATCAGCAACAGAACTCCAACAAAGCCCAGCGGATTATTACGGCTACCCCCGGAAAACAGTGCGAAATTCGCCAGCATGGAAATCGCGCCCGCAATCGTCGCCGTAATCGTCATGGTCAGCGTATCGCGGTTGCGAATATGCGCCAGCTCATGCGCCATGACGCCGGCGAGTTCTTGCGGGCCAAGCATTCTCAAAAGACCGGAGGTGGCGGCCACACTGGCGTTTTCCGGGTTCCGACCTGTAGCAAACGCGTTGGGCTGCTGATTATCGATAATATAGACCTTTGGCATGGGCAGCCCGGCATTTTCCGCCAGCAAACGCACCATGCGCACATATTCGGGCGCGCTGGTTTCATCGACGGCGCGCGCGCCATACATGCGCAGCACCATCTTGTCTGAATTCCAGTAGGCGAACCCGTTCATCGCCAGCGCCAGCAGCAGCGCTATCATCATGCCGCCAGAACCGCCCAGCATAAATCCGACGCCCAGAAACAAGGACGTCATGGCCGCGAGCAGAAGGGAGGTGCGGAAATAATTCATCTCAGGGTCCATTTGTTGTAAAACACCGTAGAATTGACGATGTCAGACAGAATCTAGGTGCGCCACGTTATATATCAAGTAGATGCACGCAATCATATCCGGAGCCGGATCTATGGCCAATGACAGGGAGAATAACAGTACGGATGCGGCCATGCCCCCTAAGGCGGAACTGCGCCTTGCCGTGGAAATCCCGGCCAGAAAACTGAGCGCCGCCGCGGAACGCGCCCTGGCCGAAGCCGCACAACGGCGCAAGACAGCCGCCGCCCTGCCCCCGGACGCCAAAGAAATCAATGGCCCGCAAGGCCCCGAACCCACCCGCTATGGCGACTGGGAGCGAAAAGGCATCATCAGCGATTTTTAGACAAGCCCCTATTGATATTGACATGGGGTCGCGGGATGACAATAATCCCCCGCTTTCCGTAGTCAAGCAGCTAACGGCCCCCAAAACTTCGGGGCCGTCTGCCGTTCAGGAGAGCACATCATGATTACCCCGGTATTGCCAAACTATGCCAGAACCGGCCTCGCATTCGAGCGGGGCGAGGGCGCATATCTGTTTACCGCCGGCGGTGAACGATATCTGGACATGGGCGGCGGTATAGCGGTCAACGGGCTTGGCCATGCGCATCCAGCGCTGGTTGCAGCCCTGAAAGCCCAAGCGGAAAAGCTGTGGCATACCTCCAATCTGTACCATATTCCAGGCCAGGAGCGGCTCGCGGAACGCCTGGTCGCCGCCACGTTCGCCGATACGGCATTTTTCTGCAATTCCGGCGCGGAAGCGGTCGAATGCGCGATCAAGATGGCCCGGATCTATCATTATGCGAATGGCAACCCGGAACGCTACCGGCTGATCACCCTTGAGGGTGCGTTTCATGGCCGCACCCTGGCGACCATTTCTGCAGGCGGCAATGAAAAACATCTTAAGGGCTTTGGCCCAAAGGTGGATGGATTTGATCATGTCCCATTCGGTGATCTTGCAGCCATCAAAGCCGCCATCGGACCGCAAACCGCCGGTGTTTTGCTGGAGCCGGTTCGCGGCGAAGGCGGTATACGCGTGCTGCCATCCGGGTTTCTGAAGGAACTTCGCGCACTGTGTGATGAACAGGGCATCCTGATGGTGCTGGACGAGGTACAGTGCGGCATGGGCCGCAC
>JAUSQH010000306.1 GCA_030652895.1 Alphaproteobacteria bacterium | reverse complement strand
TGGAGGCCGCCCGTCCATTCTGGGATCGTGCCTTCCTTATTGCCCGACTTTTGCGATCCCATGGGCGTTAAGTCCTTACCCAGCCTGTCCGCCACCTCAGCTGGCACCCCGGCAAACGCTGCTGTCGAAAGCAGCGCTGTGATAGAGGTGGCAAAGAGGATGTTTTTCATAATCATGTTTTGCCTTCCTTATTTTTTTACGAATCCATTCTCACCCATAACGTGACACGGTGGTGAACAAACACTCCAATCAAGAAAAGGTGAGCTCCCGGAAAAAACCGGCAAAATTTGGCGAAAAAATCAGGTTCCGGTCAAAATTTTGTGATCACGGGAAAATAGTCAGCAATCATGGAGCTTGCTGGCAAGCAGCTTCAGGCAGCCTGGAGTTCAGATTTTGCTGCGCAAATATTCGGGAATGCGGTATTTTTCAGCCGGAAACAGATTACCCGCGCTATAAATATCAAGCCCCATGGCGTCCAGTATTTCAAACGTCCGCTCTTCCATGTGCGGCTTTAAACGGTCACGCCATTTTTCAATCAGATAACTCCGGTTGCCTTGGGCCTGACCGGAATTGAAAAAGGCCACCGTTGTCGGATCCGACTGAACGGTAGAGCCAGAGGGTTTAGCAATAAGTTTTGCCAAATTTTTGGTTGGAGAAAGTTGAAGACGCGTCTCAAGAAATTTCACGGCCCCTTCAGATTCAACCGATAAATCCTCATAACTGATCACCGTCCAGCTTGGTTTTATGCCCTGCGTAAAAGCCGGGTAATATTGAAAACACCAATCCAGGACTCCCCTGTCATACTGATTGTCCGACGCAAGTATGCGTTCGGCAAAACGGAGGTGTCTTTCGGAAAGCTGAGCTCTCATTTCCGGTTGGCGTAAAAAATAATCTACGCGGGGATGTTTGTCATGAGAAAGAACAGTCGGAATTGGATGCCGGACAAGTACTAAAATCTGACAGTTAAAATGTTGCTCGAACCAAGGCAACATGTCCTCCCCGGCATGCAATATCTTTAAAGTATTCCTGGTAGTATAGAATCGCCCATTCTTTGACCAGAAGGGCGAGTTAAAGTCGCTGATTTGACCTTTGCACAATCGATCTAAATAACGTGCGTAGATTTCGCGCCGATTGGCCATCGTCGTCGCGTCAACCCAATTATTTACTCCCAGCTCGCGGCGGGTTTGCGGGTAATTCATACTAAAGGGTTCATCGATGGACTTCATACCAGGTTGTACCGCAAGCACTTCCATCAGGAACGTCGATCCCGTACGCGGCGCCGAAAAAATGAAAATGTCTGGCAGACTTCCCTGGCGATGAATATTTCCGAAAGGCCCCACAAAACGACGTATCTGCGACAATAGTTTCATCAAAACGGCAATACCTCGTGCATCTAATTCGCTTCACAAAACAACCGCCCCAGATGCCCCGGCAGACACATACGAGCAGTTATCTGTACTCAAAACTGATCTAGCCCGCCGTTCCGCCAACGGTCAGGCCATCTATTCTTAAAGTGGGCTGGCCTACTCCAACGGGCACACCCTGGCCGTTCTTGCCGCAGGTGCCAATACCGGGATCCAATTGCATATCATCGCCAATCATCGCAACCCGCTTCAGCACATCTGGACCATTGCCGATAAGTGTGGCCCCCTTAACGGGAGCGCCAATTTTGCCATTTTCGATTCGATAGGCCTCGGTACAGGAAAATACGAATTTACCACTGGTTATATCCACCTGACCACCTCCGAATGATACCGCATATAAACCGTTTTTGACCGATGCCAGTATTTCCGCCGGATTCTTGCCTCCTGACAGCATATAGGTATTGGTCATTCGCGGCATCGGCATATGGGCGTAAGATTGACGCCGGCCATTTCCGGTTGGCGCCATCCCCATCAGCCGCGCGTTGAGGCGGTCCTGGATGTACCCCTTCAGGATGCCATCTTCAATCAGCACAGTATTGGAGGTAGGCGTTCCTTCATCGTCAACGCTTAGCGATCCACGTCGCCCCGCTAACGTACCGTCATCAACGACAGTGACGCCCTTTGCGGCCACCTGTTGACCAAGCAAGCCTGAGAAAGCGCTGGTTTTCTTGCGGTTGAAATCACCTTCCAGGCCATGCCCTATCGCCTCATGCAACAAAATCCCCGGCCAACCGGGGCCAAGCACCACTGTCTGTTCTCCCGCGGGCGCTGAAACGGATTGCAGATTAACCAAAGCCTGACGCAGCGCGTCATCAACAAACGGCTGCCATTTATCCGGCGTCAGATACGCGGCGTAACCGCTACGCCCGCCGACCCCGTGACTGCCCGATTCTTGCCGGTCTCCCTCGCCAGCTACAACGGACACGTTCAGGCGCACCAGAGGCCGGATATCACGCACACTTTCCCCGCCCGGCCGGAGTATCTCCACAACCCGCCATTCCCCGGCCAGGGAGCAGGACACCTGCCGTACCCGGCTATCCAGACCGCGCGCATAGGCGTTCATGTCTTCGAGTAATTTTATCTTGGTTTCAAAGGACGCGGTATCCAAGGGATTATCCGCACTGTAAAGCGCGTGATTTGTGCGTGCGGGTCCAACGGAAAGGCGTCCGGATTTGCCACTTTGAACGGAACGGACTGTCTGTGCAGCGCGTGCAATGGCCGCCTCACTCAAATCCGCCGCATGCGCATAGCCCGTCGCTTCGCCCGCGACGGAACGCAGTCCAAAGCCCTGTCCTGTGTCAAATGCCGCATTTTTAAGCCGCCCGTCATCGAAAACAAAACTTTCCGACACCGAATACTCCAGATACAGTTCACCATCGTCGCCGTGGCGCAATGTATCATCGACCAGCGACTGTACACGCCCCCGGTCCATACCTGACTGGGCGAAGAACAGATCCTCTGATGCTGTTCCCGAAAATCCACTGCTAGCAGCTGAATTGGCCAAGTTCTCGTTCCTTCTTAGTGTCCCGGCTCCATAGTTCGCCAGAACATCCAGCGAACGGCAACGCGAACCCCAAAACCGGACGGACACAGGCAAGTTCGCGATTCTAATGCAGTTTAGGGTTTGAATTTCCTGAAGCAGACTTGGTGCTACACTAGCAGGAATTTCAAGTCTATCACACCAGGTATCAAACTATATTTCTCTCTCAATATTATGAAGCACACTATACGCATTGTCGTGTATATATTGCATAATGATGCGGCAGAAAATTTTTCAATATGTCGGGAGATCAAATAATGTCGCAAAGTGTGGCGCTTGAGCAAGAAGCATCTGCAATAGCCGATTCGCTCATCGCCAAACACGGGCATTCTGCGCAAAATATAGCGGCTCAGGCGCTGTCCGACGCCGTCACGGCAAATGACCTGGCGGGATACAAAAAATGGTTGGCGGTGCGCCGTCATATCTTGGATAGAGGGGATACAATCCGCTACACCCGGCGCTTGTCTGACAAGCTGGTTTGGGCGATCGAGCAGGCTCTGGATCTGGACTTGCCCCAATTGGCTTCTGTGCTAGGCGTTATCGCTTTAGAGGCCCGCAATGCGGAACAGCAAGTCACTGCTGATATTCGCTCACCGGGCAGCAACCGCCCCCCCCTGGGCGGCGGTGTAAATCCTGACGAACCAGAATATACACGCCGCCTGAGCGATAAGTTAATCTGGGCCTTGCAACAGTCCGTAGATCAGGGGCAAATTGATATCGCCACAATGCTGAAACCACTTTATGAAGTTGCAGCCGAAGGTGACGCAGCCCGCGCAGACGCTTATCGCAAGCGCGATCCGTAAGCATGGTGGTGCAGTTAGTAACCATTCTCAATTATTGGCCTATTTGCGCCGTTTTTTTCTATTTTATCTGCACGAACATATGATCTGCGCTTGCAGTTTCATGGTGACTGTGGTTTGTGGGGAACTGGATTCGGGTTGACGTAGAGCGGCATGTTTCAGATGGAACGAAAGGCCTAAATGTGGAACATGAAATTGCTCTAGATTTCGAACTGCAGAGCAGCCTTATGCGATTTGTGGATCAGTAAAAGTGATCCCATCTGATCATATGCGGCCCTTGCAGGTGACGTAGTGCGGGTAATGACAAACGGGGAAGACAGATGCGTAGTATATCCAGGTGCCGCTGCTTTGTAAGTGAAGCTATGGCGGTTACACTGACAATTTTATTGTCGTCAGGCGCGGCAATGGCCGAGACTGCCAAGGAATGGCAGATGGGGTTCCAGCCTGCGGCGTCACCAGTCATGGAGCAGCTTACCGGGTTCCACAATATTTTGCTGGTGCTGATTACTGTGATTACCCTGTTTGTATTGGGTTTGCTACTGTACATCATGGTGCGTTTTAATTCCCGCGCCAATCCTGTTCCATCAACCACTACTCATAATACGGCGCTTGAAATAGTCTGGACTGTGATCCCGATTATGATTCTTGTCGTGATGGCCGTGCCGTCGTTCCGGCTGCTCTATAAGGCAGATGTTGTGCCTGAAGCGGATATGACCCTGAAACTGACGGGCAATCAGTGGTACTGGAATGTGGAATACTCGGACCAGGACTCACTTACTTTTGACATTACGATGCTAGAAGACGCGGAACGCCCTGCGGATGCGCCCCGGTTGCTGGCCGTCGACAACGACATTGTGGTGCCGGTCGATTCAACGATTCGGGTGCAGACCACTTCGGTTGACGTGATTCACGCCTTTGCCATGCCGGTTATGGGCGTTAAGATTGATGCTGTGCCCGGGCAACTTAATGAAACCTGGTTCAAAGCTACCCGAGAAGGCATTTTTTATGGTCAATGTTCGGAAATTTGTGGCTCACGGCATGGGTTCATGCCAATTGCGCTCAAAGTCGTGAGCAAAGAGGCCTTTGCCGCTTGGGTTGATGAGGCGAAAGTGAAATATGCTTCCACGCAGGCGCCGCAACCGGTTGATCTTGCGTCCGCGGCGGCGGTTCGCTGAACCCCTTATCCCATCCGATGATATGACAGAGAGAGTAGTTTAAATGAACACAGCAACCGGTTCGCACGAAGAACATGCGCATCATCCCACGGGATGGCGGCGCTATGTTTACTCCACCAATCACAAAGACATCGGCAACATGTATCTGGTGTTCGCCATCATCGCTGGGATCATTGGCGGCATTATGTCTTTGATCATTCGCACCGAACTTGCGACGCCCGGCGATGATATTTTGGGCGGCAATTATCACCTCTTCAACACACTGATCACTGGCCACGGTCTTATCATGATCTTCTTTATGATCATGCCGGCATTCATTGGCGGGTTCGGCAACTGGTTCGTGCCACTTATGATTGGCGCGCCGGATATGGCGTTCCCGCGCATGAATAATATTTCGTTCTGGCTGTTGCCGCCATCATTTGCGCTGCTGCTTATTTCAATATTTGTTGAGGGGCCACCGGGGAGCACTGGCGTTGGGGGCGGCTGGACAATCTATCCGCCCTTATCGTCGGCTATGGGCCATCCCGGCCCTGCAGTTGATTTCGCCATTCTCAGCCTGCATCTGGCGGGCGCATCTTCGATCCTGGGCGCGATTAACTTCATTACCACAATCTTCAACATGCGTGCGCCAGGCATGACCATGCACAAAATGCCACTGTTCGTCTGGTCGATTCTCGTAACAGTATTCCTGTTGTTGCTTTCGCTGCCAGTGCTGGCGGGCGCGATCACGATGTTGCTGACCGACCGCAATTTCGGCACCACATTCTTTGATGCTTCCGGCGGCGGCGATCCAATATTGTTCCAGCATCTGTTCTGGTTCTTCGGCCACCCTGAAGTTTACATTCTGATCTTGCCGGGCTTTGGTGTGATCAGCCAGGTGGTCAGCACATTTTCGCGCAAGCCGGTGTTTGGTTACATGGCAATGGCGTATGCGATGGTGGCGATCGGCGGCATCGGCTTTGTTGTCTGGGCGCACCACATGTACACTGTCGGCATGCATGTCGACATGAAGGCCTACTTCCTGGCCGCGACACTGGTTATCGCGGTGCCGACGGGGGTCAAAATTTTCTCATGGATCGCAACCATGTGGGGCGGCTCAATTGAGTTCAAAACACCGATGTTGTGGGCCATAGGTTTTATTTTCCTGTTTACCGTTGGCGGCGTAACCGGCGTTGTGCTTGCAAATGCGGGCGTTGATGCGGCGCTGCATGATACCTATTACGTGGTGGCGCATTTCCATTACACCATGTCGCTCGGGGCCTTGTTCGGTATTTTCTGCGCCTTTTATTATTGGTTCGGCAAAATGTCTGGACGGGTGTATTCTGAATTCCTGGGCAAGTTGCACTTCTGGCTGACCTTTATCGGCGTCAATCTGGTTTTCTTTCCGCAGCATTTTCTTGGACTTGCTGGCATGCCGCGCCGTATCCCGGATTATCCGGACGCCTTTGCCGGCTGGAATATGGTATCCTCAGTCGGCGCCTATATTTCGTTCTCCGGTGTCATCATATTCCTGATTATGCTTGCACACGCATTCATGCGTAAGGAACGCTGCGCGGACAATCCGTGGGGTGAATACGCGACAACCCTGGAATGGACGCTTTCCTCGCCGCCCCCATTCCATCAGTTTAACGTTCTGCCGCAAATTAAATAGCGGCCAGAAACAGCGACCAGAATCGAATTCCGGAAGACGCCAATATGGTGCGTCTTCCGGAACCTGGGCAAAATTTCTGCGTTTTCAGTTCACTCGAAAATGCTATAGTTTTTGTCCGCTCGTTGAGATTTGAAATAACCGGGTTATGTAATGGACAGGCAGCAAGACAATTCGGCATACAGGATGCCTACTCGCGCTGCTGACGCGGTACGGGGTACGAGTCAGATTTCTGGCCGTGGCGTCTCCCTTCCGACCGCCCGCCTGTTCGAAGTAGCGCGCGGCGAAATCGCGCGCACACCAACCACAGATGCGCCAACAGAGGACGCGACAGTCGGCGATTATTTCGCGTTACTGAAGCCACGTGTTATGTCGCTTGTCGTGTTTACGGGGCTTGTCGGCATGATGATGGCCCCGGGACATATTAATCCGGTCGTAGGATTTATTGCGTTGCTGTGCATAGCCGTCGGTGCTGGCGCTTCTGGCGCTTTAAACATGTGGTATGACGCCGA